>CALACD010000063.1 GCA_937890445.1 uncultured Acidimicrobiia bacterium
GCCAGTACCGGTCTGTTGACCGCGGCCTTCATGGCATGTTGGTTCACCGCCCGCCATCGACGGGTGAGAACGGTGGCGGTGGTGGCAATCGGCGCGATCCTGGCCGCACTCGTTCCTCACGCACCCTCGGGCCGACTCGACCTAGCGGGAGGGGGTGTGGTCTGGATCGGCGGCGATGTGTCCGTCCTGGTGGTCGATGCCTCGCCGGACCGCAGACTTCCCGGCGAACTGTTGGCGGCCGGTGTCGTGTCGATCGATGTCGTGATTCTCGAACGCGGGGACCGGTCGGTGAGGACCGTGGTCGAAGGCGTGATCGAACTGCTCGAACCGGACCTGGTCCTGGCGCCTCCGTTGCACCAGATCGTGGGCGCTCGGCGGGTCATCGATCCCGTTCGCCTCGATACCGGCACCGTCGTGCTCGGCGTGGCGCCGACCGACGATCGGCTGCTCGTCAGCGAGGGTTGAGGGCTCAACCCTCTTCGTCGGTCGGAAGCTCGTCGGCCGGTACTCCGACGCTGGAGCTCGACGGTGCCGTCGGGTCCGAGCCGGGGCAGGTGTGATCGTTGATCACGACCACCAGGTTCACGCCGGCAGACCGCGTTGTGCTGACGACCCGGTGGCCACCCTCGATGCACACCGTGGCAATGTTGGGGAAACCATCGGGCTGGAGATACACCACCGTCTGTTGCGCCTTCAGGGTGATCCGGTCGCTCTCGCTGGCCGTCGTCGTGTTGTCGTCCCCGACCTGCTCGTCGGTGATGTCCTCGAGGTCGGCCCTGCTGTCGGTACTGCATGCCGATGCCATGGCGAGCATTAACACCAAGGCCACCAACCTTCTCTGCATTGCCGGACTCTACTCATGGCGGTGAGCGGTCTGCGCAACGGCGACGGCGGGGCCGGCTCGGCCACAGGGTAGGTTCAGGGAGTGGCGCAGATTCGGTTGATCAAAGGTGATGATCCGACGTTGGTCGGGCAGGCACTGTCGGCGACGATCACCGAGCTCCTGGGCGGTGGCGATCGGTCCTTGATGGTGGAGGAAGTCACCGAGGAGCACTATTCGGCTGGTGGAGATCCCGAGATCGCTCCGTTGGTGCAAGCGGCGCACACGCCGCCGTTCCTGACCGATAAGCGAATCGTCATCGGTCGCCAGCTCGGGCTCTTCACTCGTGGCGAGCAGGTCGCGCCGCTCGTGGCGCTTCTGGCCGACCCCCTTCCCACCACAGATCTGGTCCTGGTGTGGGAGAAGGGAGCCAACTCCACTCGTCTCGGAGCCATTCCGAAGACGCTGAGAGAAGCGCTGAAGTCCTGCGGCGGCGTCGAGATCGATGGAACGCCGAAGAATCGATCACAGATGCTGGATCACCGTCTGAGCGATGCCCCGATTCGCTTCGATGCCTCGGCCCGAACGCTCATCGCCAGCCATCTCGGAGAGGACATCGGTCGGGTGGCACCGCTGATCGAGACGTTGACCAGCACGTTCGGCGTCGGTGCCGGTCTCACCGCAACCGACGTCGAGCCCTATCTGGGCGAAGCATCCGACGTTCCTCCGTGGGAGTTGACCGACGCGATCGACAGCGGGGACATCGGGCTCTCGCTGGACAAACTCCATCGCATGTTGGGCGCCGGTGATCGTCACCCACTGCAGATCCTGGCCACCTTGCATGGGCACTATCAGCGCATCCTGGCTCTCGATGGGGCCCCGGTTGCCAACGAGAAGGACGCGGCCGTCATCCTCGGCCTGAAGGGTTCGACGTTTCCGGCCAGGAAGGCGTTGACGGCGTGTCGTCGCTTGGGCAGTGATCGTGTGCACCGCATCATCGTGTTGCTGGCCGAATCCGATCTGGCAGTGCGGGGAGGCAGCGCCATGCCACCCGAGGCCTTGATGGACGTGCTTGTGGCGCGGCTGGCGCGAATGAGCCGCTGACGTAGTCAGCGGCTCATTGCGGTCGTACTGCGTTTCCGGTCGTACTGCGTTTCCGGTCGTACTGCGTTTCCGGTCGTACTGCGTTCAGGAAGGGGAGTGACTCACTCAGCTCTCGTCGGCGCGGGCCGATGCTCGAACTCGGGCAATCAACCGGCTCTTCTGCCGAGCTGCCGTGTTCTTGTGGAGCACACCCTTGGTGGCGGCCCGATCAATGCGCTGAATGGCCAGTCGAAGCGACTCGGCCTCGTTCTCGGTGCCGGCGGCGGAGACCGCAGCCTTGGCCCGGGTCCGGAGCTCGGAGCGGACGGCGCGATTGCGCAGTCGAGCTTTCTCGCTCTGACGATTGCGCTTGATCTGGCTCTTGATATTGGCCACGAAAATACCTCGGACGAGAATGGCGGACCGGGCAAGGATAGCGGTGGGCCACCCCTCAACCACCCGTTGTCGACGGTAGATTCGCAGTCGTCATGCCATCTGCATCCGCGTCAGCACTCGACAAGATCCGCAACATAGCGATCATCGCTCACATCGACCACGGGAAGTCGACGCTGGCCGACCGGATGCTCGAGATCTGCGGCGCGGTGGAGGCAAGGGACATGCGAGCCCAGTACCTCGACTCGATGGACATCGAGCGGGAACGGGGCATCACCATCAAGCTGCAGAGCGTGGCGCTGAACTATCGCGGCTTCCAGATCAATCTCATCGACACGCCCGGACATGTCGACTTCGGCTACGAGGTGTCTCGTTCGTTGGCGGCGTGCGAGGGCGTCGTCCTCGTGGTCGACGCCTCCCAGGGCATCGAGGCACAGACGCTGGCCAACATGTATCTGGCGCTGGACAACAACATGGAGGTCGTCGCAGCCCTGAACAAGATCGACCTTCCGGCCGCCGACCCCGACAAATACGCCCAGGAGATCGAGAACATCCTGGCCATCCCGGCCGAGGACGTCCTGAGAATCTCAGCCAAGACCGGAGAGGGCGTGCCAGAGCTGCTGGATGCGGTGATCGATCGTATCCCGCAGCCTGAGGGCGACCCGACTGCTCCGCTCCAAGCCCTGATCTTCGATTCTCACTTCGATACCTATCGGGGGGTGGTGTCGAGTGTGCGGATCATGAACGGCTCGCTCAAACACGGCACCAAGGTCAAGTTCATGCAGGCCGGCGGTGTACACGAAGCGGACGAGATCGGTGTGCGAACACCCGACAACAAGCCGGTCAAGGAACTCGCGACCGGGGAGGTCGGCTATCTGATCGCGGGGATCAAGGATGTGCGGGAGGCTCGTTCGGGCGAAACCATCACCGATGCCAACCGGCCGGCCGCTGGCGCGCTGCCCGGCTACCGGGAACCGCAACCCATGGTGTTCGCCGGGCTCTACCCCGTCGATGGTGACGACTACGAGGATTTCCGCGACGCCCTCGACAAGCTCCAACTCGATGATGGAAGCTTCAGCTTCGAACCCGAGACGTCCACCGCTCTCGGCTTCGGTTTCCGTTGCGGGTTCCTCGGCTTGCTCCATATGGAGATCGTCCGGGAACGCCTGGAGCGTGAGTTCGATCTGAACCTCATCGCCACTTCCCCCTCGGTCGAATACCGCATCACCATGGTCAACGGCGACGAGGTGGTGGTCGACAATCCCTCGGTCCTGCCTGCATCAGGTGACTGGACGAAGATCGAGGAGCCGTACATGAAGGCGTCGATCATCACCCCGACCGCCTATACCGGCACGTTGATGGAGCTCTGCCAGAGCAAGAGAGGGCAGATGCAGCGCATGGAGTACCTGTCGCCCGAGCGTATGGAACTCGTCTATCACCTGCCGCTGGCCGAGGTCGTCATCGACTTCTTCGACCAGATGAAGAGCCGATCGCAGGGCTACGCCAGTCTCGACTACGAGCCGATCGGCTACGAGCGAGGCGATCTGGTGCGAGTCGACATCCTCTTCAACAGCGAGCAGGTCGACGCGTTCGCCACCATCGTGCACCGAGACAAATCCTACGACTACGGGCGCCGCACGGCCGAGAAGTTGCGGGAGATCATTCCCCGACAACAGTTCGAGGTGCCCATCCAAGCCGCCATTGGCGGTCGGATCATCGCTCGGGAGACGGTTCGCGCCTACCGCAAGGACGTGACGGCCAAGTTGTACGGGGGCGACGTCACCCGCAAGAACAAGTTGCTCAAGAAGCAGAAGGAAGGCAAGAAGAAGATGAAGAGCATCGGTCGGGTCGAGATCCCGCCCGACACGTTCATCCGGGCCCTCCGACTCGACGACTGAGCAGAGGTCTGGGCTACACACGGCACCGTGACGAGTCCATGTTCCCTCTTCTGGTTTCGACGGGATCTGCGCTTGGCCGACCAACCGGCGTTGGATGCAGCCGCCGGCGTCGGTCCCGTCGTGGCGGTCTTCGTGTCCGACCCCAACCTGCGGCGGGCCGCAGGGGCAGCTCGCCTGGAGTTCCTGGATCGCTCGCTGGCGGCTCTGGCCGTCGACCTCGACGGGGCCCTGGTGCACCGCGTCGGAGATCCCATCGATGTCGTGCCGGCGGTCGCGGCCGAAGTGGGCGCGACGACGGTGGTGGCTGCCGACGACTTCGGTCCCTACGGGCGCAGCCGGGACGACGCAGTCGGCCAGGCGCTGGCCGAGGCCGGCAGAGTCATGCAGTATCGGGGCTCGAGCTATGCGATCTCGCCTGGTTCCGTCCGCTCCGGTGCCGGTTCTCCGTACCGCGTCTTCACTCCGTTCTTCCGAGCCTGGAAAGCTCATGGATGGTCCGGTCCCGCCGGAACCGGCGACCGTGAGTGGGTGCACGGCATCCGGTCCGATCCGTTGCCCACACCCGTCGACTCGGGAGCGCGAC
>CALACD010000064.1 GCA_937890445.1 uncultured Acidimicrobiia bacterium
CATCGCTCGGGCAAAGGGCGAGCCGGTGACGGTCGAGACCATCGTGATTCCCGACCCCGGGCCGGGCGAGGCCGTCGTGGTCGTGCAGGCCTGTGGTGTCTGCCACACCGACCTGCACTATCGCGAGGGCGGCATCAACGACGATTTCCCGTTCCTGCTCGGCCACGAGGCGGCGGGCATCGTCGAGTCGGTCGGCGACGGTGTGACCGAGGTGGCGCCCGGCGACTACGTCATCCTGAACTGGCGTGCCGTCTGCGGGCAGTGCCGATCGTGCAAGAAGGGCAAACCCCAGTACTGCTTCGCCACGCACAACGCCAGCCAGAAGATGACCCTGACCGATGGCACCGAATTGTCGCCTGCACTCGGGATCGGCGCCTTCTGCGAGAAGACCCTGGTTGCAGCAGGGCAGTGCACCAAGGTCGATCCGGCAGCCAAGCCCGAGGTGGCCGGGCTGTTGGGTTGTGGCGTGATGGCCGGACTGGGCGCGGCCATGAACACCGGTGAGGTCGGTCGAGGCGACACCGTCGCCGTCTTCGGTTGTGGCGGCGTCGGCAACGCGGCGTTGGAGGGGGCTCGGCTGGCCGGGGCCAAGACCATCATCGCCGTCGACATCGATGACCAGAAGCTGGAATGGGCCAAGGACTTCGGTGCCACCCACACCGTGAACTCGTCCAAGGTCGACCCGGTCGAGAAGATCCGTGAACTCACCGATGGCAACGGCGTCGATGTGGCCATCGAGGCCATCGGACTGCCCCAGACCTACGAGCAGGCGTTCTACGCCCGCGACCTGGCGGGAACCGTGGTCCTGGTCGGCGTGCCCAACCCCACGATGAAGATCGAGCTCCCCTTCATCGAGATCTTCGGCCGAGGTGGAGCGCTCAAGTCGAGCTGGTACGGAGACTGCCTCCCCAGCCGGGACTTCCCGATGCTGATCGACCTGTACCTCCAGGGTCGGCTCAATCTGGAAGGGTTCGTCAGTGAGACCATCGACCTCGACTCGGTCGAAGAGGCCTTCCACAAGATGGAGGGCGGCGGCGTCCTACGATCTGTCGTCGTGCTGTAGTCCGCCGACGAGCTCGCCCCCGTCTCACCGCACTGCTTCTGGCGGTCCAGGCTGCTGCTGGCGGCAGCCACGGCCGCCACAAGGCGTGGTCGGCGCCGATCTCAGAGGGTGGTCGGCGCCGATCTCAGAGGTTGGTGAGGAAATCGACGAGGGCCCGGTTGACCTCGGCCGGGCGCTCCTGCTGGAGCCAGTGACCGGCACCATCGAGCATCTCGAAATGGCGGAGATCCCCCAGGGCAGCCTGCATACCCGCCAGCGCATTGGCCGTGTTGCCGGCAATCACGTCGTTGGCGCCCCCCATGTAGAGCGACGGTTGGTTGATCGTGGAACCGACCCAGGGGGCCAGGGATCCCGGTAGGAGATCGATGTTGCGGTACCAGTTCAGGCCGCCCCGGAACCCACGTTCCCGCAACTCCTCGACATAGAACTGCACGTCCGCCTCGGTCAACCACGACGGCAACGCCTCGGGGACGATGAACTGCTGACTCATCGTCTCGCCGGCCGGGAAGTGTCCGTCCCAACCAGGGTCGTTGCCACCGACCGCATCCCCCGAGACCGAGAACAGGAAACCTCGGACCGTCCGCTCGAGATCGGCCTCGAGATCGGCCTCGGCCACACCTGGTTCCTGGAAGTAGAGGCGGTAGTAGTCACGCTCGGGACCGGCGTTCATGCGCATCAGACCGTTCACCGTGAGCCCTTCGGGCAGGCCGCCTACGGCGGGAGTGAATGGCACACTGAGGGCGGCGACGGCTCGGAACACATCGGGCCGGGTCAGCGCCGAATACCAAGCCACCGGGGCACCCCAGTCGTGGCCGACGACCACGGCCTGGTGCTCCCCGAGCGCTCGCACCACCCCCACGACATCACCGATGAGATGCATGATCGAGTAGGCGCCGATGTCCTGCGGGGCATCACTGCGTCCGTAGCCCCGCATCGACATCGCCACGGCCCGGAACCCGGCCGCAGCCACCACCGGCAACTGATGTCGCCAGGAGTACCAGCTCTCGGGAAAACCGTGGCAGAACACGACCAGCGGACCCGTGCCCTGTTCGACGTAGTGGAGCGTGACCCCATTCGTGTCCACGGTTCCGTGGGTCAGCGCCTCGGGATCGAACGGTGGGTCGAGGTCGGGCAGTTGCTGCGTCATGTCGACCAGCCTCCCAGGTCGTACCCTGATGCGCCATGACACGAATCGACCACGTCATCACTGCCGGCGTCTTCTCCCTCGATGGTCAGGACTTCGACGTCGAGAACAACGTGTGGATCATCGGCGACGACGACGAGGCCATCGTCATCGACGCAGCTCACGATCATCGGCGCATCCTCGAAGGACTGGCCGGACGCAAACTCCGGGCCATCGTGTGCACCCACGGTCACAACGACCACATCAACGCAGCGGCCGAACTGGCCGACGAGACCGGAGCCCCCATCCTGTTGCACCCCGAGGACGCGATGCTGTGGGAGGTCGTGTACCCCGATCGCCGGATCGACGACTCCCTGGCCGACGGCAACCGCATTGTGGTCGGCGGCTCCGAGCTGTCCATCCTCCACACCCCCGGGCACTCCCCCGGCGGGTGCTGCCTGTACCTGCCGAGCGAGGGTCTCGTCTTCTCCGGTGACACCCTCTTCAACGGAGGGCCGGGTGCAACCGGGCGATCGTTCTCCAGCTACGACCTGATTCTCGAGTCCATCGAAGAACGACTGTTCTCGCTGCCTCCGGAAACCATCGTGCACACCGGCCACGGTGACTCGACGGTGATCGGCGACGAGGCCCGCAATCTGGAAGCCTGGAAGAACGCCGGATCCTGAGTCGAGGGAGGCAATTTTGTCGCTGGTCGACCTCGTGTGCGAGCGTCTCGCATGCCCAAGATCGAACGCCTGCTCGTCGCCAACCGCGGTGAGATCGCCATCCGGTTGCTCCGAGCGGCCGCCGAACTGGGGATCGAGAGCATCGCCGTCCACACCAGCGACGATGCCACCTCGCTGCACGTAGCTCGGGCCGACACCACCCGGCTGCTCCCGGGCCTCGGTGTCGCCGGCTACCTCGACATCGAAGCCGTGGTGGCCGCGGCCGTCAGTGCCGGGGCCGATGCCATCCATCCGGGTTACGGCTTCCTGGCCGAGAACCCCGACCTGGCCATCGCCTGCGCTCAGGCCGGCCTCACCTTCGTGGGTCCTACTCCCGAGACACTCCGCACGTTCGGCGACAAGCTGGCCGGACGCAACGCAGCCCGGGCCGCCAGCCTTCCGGTTCTGGCCGGTTCGTCGGGCCCGGCAAGCCTCGCGGAGGCGAACGCGTTGCTGGAGCAACACGGAGCCATCATGCTCAAGGCCGTCGCCGGCGGTGGCGGGCGCGGCATGCGAGCGGTCCACAGCACCGACGAGCTGGAGCCGGCCTGGAATCGCTGCGCCTCCGAGGCCCGCAAGTCCTTCGGTCGTGACGACGTCTACGTCGAGCAGTTGGTGACCAGGGCCCGCCACATCGAGGTCCAGATCATCGGCGACGGCACCGGTGCGGTGGCGCACCTCGGCGAGCGGGACTGCAGCATCCAGCGTCGCAACCAGAAGGTCATCGAGATCGCGCCGGCCCCCCACCTGTCGCCCGACACTCGGGACGCCATCTGCCACGCCGCAACCGAACTGGGACGCTCGGTCGACTACTCGAGTGTGGGCACCGTGGAGTTCCTGGTGGCCGCCGACGATACCGAGCAGTTCTGGTTCATCGAAACCAACGCTCGCATCCAGGTCGAGCACACCGTCACCGAAGAGGTCACCGGGATCGATCTGGTCCAGTGCCAGCTGGCCATCGCGGCTGGTGCGACCCTGAACGAGCTGAGACTCGATGGTCCGCCCACCATCGACGGTTGGGCCATACAGGCCCGGATCAACA
>CALACD010000065.1 GCA_937890445.1 uncultured Acidimicrobiia bacterium
GCAGTTCGGCGACCTTCTTGGTCTCGGGAACGTAGTGAGCAGATCGGAGGTAGCCCTCGACGACCTGATCGGTCCGATCATCCAGCTCGGCACGGATCAGGTCCTTCACATAGACCAGGCCGACGACATCGTCGATGTTGTCGCCAACGACGGGAACCCGGGAGAAGCCGGCCTCCGACGTGACCTCCAACGCCTCGGCGACCGTGGAGGTCTGCCCGATCGTCGTCATGTCGGTTCGAGGCACCATGACTTCGCGAACGACGGTGGCCCCGAACTCGATCACCGACTCGATCAGGTCCCGCTCATCGGGGTCGATGACCTCGTCCTCGACTGCTGCATCGGCCAAGGCGATGAACTCCGCAGGCGACACGAACGGCCCTTTCTGGAGTCCGCGCCCCGGCACCAGAATGTTGGCCAAACCGATCAGACCCCTCGCCAGCAGACGAACCGGTGCCAGCGAGACCAGAGCAACCACCGGACGGGCCAGGGACAACGATGCGCGATCGGCGTGCAGGATGCCCAGGGTCCTCGGTGTGGCTTCGGTGAGGACGAACACCACCCCGACGTTCACCGCACCGATGGCCAACACCCAGGGTGTCTCGACCCATCGAGCCGCCAGCAGGGTCACCAGCGTGATCTCGAGCACCTGGAGCAACAGGATCATCAAGCGGAGGGGGTTGAGGGTCTCCTCTGGACGATCCAGCAGCGCCAGCATGCGTTCCACCCGAACCGGTTCGTCCTCGGCCAGATGCTCGATACGGGTATGGGTCGTACGTACGAACGCCGCCTCGGCAACACCGAGCACGAGCCCCGCCAGCAACAGCACCGCGATGCCAGCGAGGCCGGCCATGTCGGGGGCGCCGAACGTGGCGGCGATCATGCCTCGTCAC
Source organism: uncultured Acidimicrobiia bacterium (assembly GCA_937890445.1). Taxonomy (GTDB): domain Bacteria; phylum Actinomycetota; class Acidimicrobiia; order Acidimicrobiales; family SZUA-35; genus JAHECQ01. The sequence goes on from CALACD010000065.1 coordinate 891, forward strand.
CGACGGCGACCTCGAGCGGATCGGGTACCGGATGCGTCAGTCCTCGCCGAGCGAGATGCCATCGTTCCTTGGCCTGCATCACCACCATCTCGTCGGTCTCGGCATGATCGTGACCGAGAATGTGCAAGACACCGTGAATGACGAGAAGCGACAACTCGCCGTCCAAGGACCCGGCGTGTTCGGGGGCTTGTGCCGCAGCCACGGACGGACACAGGACCACGTCGCCGAGCAGTTGCGGCCCGACCTCGACGTCGCCGTCGATGGTCGCGAAATCATCGATCAGGCCGAGAGGAAACGACAGCACGTCAGTCGGGCCCTCGTGTCCCATGTGTTCGAGATTCAGCGCTGCCATGTCGTCGGGATCCATCAGGTGAACGTCCAACTGTCCCCCCTCGATCCCCTCGGCAACCAAGACATCGGTGGCCAGCCGACACAGCGCATCGAGATCGACGTCGGCGTCGATTGCCGTGCGAAGGTCGGTACCGCTCACCGAATTGCCACCGGACGATTCAGCGCCGGAAGGGTCGTCGCTCATCGAAGGGGAGGGTCTTCGAAACGGGCGTAGGCATTGACGATGTCCTGAACGATGCGATGCCGCACCACGTCCTTGCTACCGAGCTCTACGTATGCCATACCTTCGATACCTTCGAGGATGCCCCAGATTCCCTTGAGCCCGGACCGGCCGCCCTGGACGTCGACCTGGCTCTGATCTCCGGTCACCACCACTCTTGCATTGAACCCGATCCTTGTCAGGAACATCTTCATCTGCTCCGGAGTGGTGTTCTGTGCCTCGTCCAGGATGATGAAGCTGTCGTTGAGGGTTCGGCCTCGCATGAAGGCCAGAGGTGCAACTTCGACCGCGTTCTTCTCGAACATCTTGGCCATGCCCTCGGCCCCCACCATGTCATGGAGAGCGTCGTAGAGCGGGCGCAGGTACGGGTCGACCTTGGACATCAGATCCCCCGGCAGATAGCCGAGGCGCTCGCCGGCCTCGACTGCGGGACGGGTGAGCAGGATGCGGTCGACTTCCTTGCTCTGCAGAGCTTGGACCGCCATGGCAACGGCCAACCAACTCTTGCCGGTGCCGGCCGGACCGACACCGAAGGTGATGATGTTCGATCGGATGGCATCGATGTACCGCTTCTGTCCCGATGTCTTGGGCCGAACCGCCTTGCCGCGCGACGTCGTGAAGATCCGGTCGGTCAGAACCTCCGAAGGACGTTCGTTGGCTCGGACCATCTCGATCGCTCGCCGCACCGTTGCCGCTTCGATGGCCTGGCCCCGTTCGAGCACCAACACCAGTTCCCGCACCACGCTGCCCGCCGCCTCGGCATCGGGGCCGTCGAAGGAGATCTCGTTGCCGCGAGCATGCACCACGACGTCGAAGGACTTCTCCAGAACCCGCAGATAGGCATCGCGCTCACCGAGCAAGCCGACCATCAAGTGGTTGCCGGGAACGCTGATTCTGACCGTCGATGCCATGGAACTCGCCATCGTAGCCCTGGTCCCGTCGACTGCGCTTCCCGACCGACCGCTACCCTGGTCTCGGTCGGTTCTCGTCGGCGGTGTCGGCCAATGGTCGATCGGCGCGACCGACGACACCATCGGCCATCGGGTCCTCGTGCGCGTCTCGCCACCGATTGTCAACGGCCCTCGGGCCATCCCACCAGAGAGCGGGCGAACGATCATGCCCAACGACGTTTCCACACAGCTGCTACGGCCCACCCGACATCATGACGATGAGCAACTCGTCGTCGTCAAGAGCTATCGAGGTCCCGACGACGGCCGAGCCGAGGCCCAGTGGCTGGCGGCGGCGCGACATCCCGGCGTCGTTCGGATCATTCGACGAGTCGACGAGCCACCGGTCCTGGTACTGGTTCACGTGCCGGGCCCGACCCTGCGAGTCGCTCGACCGAAGCCCGACACCGCAGCCAGGGTGCTTGCCGATGCAAGCGAGACCTTGGCCGATCTCCACGAACGAGAGCTGGTGCACGGAGCCGTCGATCCCGATCACATCCTGCTGACGCCCGAAGGCGTCGTGCTGTGTTCGCCGGTGGGCGGATCGGCAGCCCCAGAGGTCGATGGTCAGGGCGTGGGCGGTTGTGTCGACTTCCTCGTCCGGCATTGGGAGACCATCGGCGTCCCGTTCGATCCCGCCTGGCGGGAGGTAGGCCGTCGGTTGAACGATGACGCGTCCCTACCGCTGCGCCGAGCCGCCCATCGCCTACGAGCCCTCGATCCGGGCCGGGCTGCGGTCTCCCAGGACTCGGCCAGCGAAACACCCACGACCAGACCGTTGCGAGGCTTCGCTCTTCTCTCGGTCGTCGTGGCCGTCACCTTCGGCGCCGCTGTGCTTCCTGCACCGGTGCTGACTGCGCTCGGACACCGGTCGTCGGCCACCCAACGGCTCATCCTCGGGGATTCCGAGTACGCCATCGGCGACGTCGATGACCTGGTGATGGTGCTGGACTCGCCGTGTCCCGGCCAACCCATGGCCATCCTCTTCGATCCGCAACGCTCGGAACTGTGGGGCGTGCACCAAGCGTCTGACGGGGAGATGGCCCAGTTGGAAGCAAAAGTGCCGTGGGCCACGTCGATCGAGGTCGGCTACGACGCGATCAACGACTGCCCGACCGTCATCGCGCGAGGTGCCGCCGGATCCGTCACGCTCGATCTCTGGTGACGACCGACTGCGGTGACGACCGACTGCGGTGACGACCGTCAGTTGCTGGTCATGGTCCCGGCCATGAGACCGAGATCAGAGAGGCGATCGACGGCGCTGTCGAAGTCGACGCCGAGAATGCAAGCCACGGCCCGCAGATCATCGTGACGCATGGTGAGCACTCGCCCGTTGAAGTCCTGCCGCTGCACTTGGATCATGGCGAGGTATCGGCCGAGCATCTCGCCTTCGGGACCGGCGACCGAATCCAGTTGAGTCAGATCGAGGGTGACTCCGGCTCGACCGGTCTGCTCGGTGAGATCGACGGTTCCCGGGGTGATCCCCACCGTCGTGGCTCGAGGCAGGAGCTGATCGACCGGAACGTTGTAGAACTGGGCCAACCGTTCGAGACGGGGCACCGAGATGGCGCGCTCGCCTCGCTCGTAGGCGCCGAGCACCGAAGCCTTGAACTCTTGCTCCGAGGTCGCCTCGACGTCCTGAAGTGAAAGGCGCTTCTGACGACGGATCGCCCGAAGACGCTCACCAACTCGTCGTCCGTAAGCGGAGCCAGCCTCATTGAACTCGTCCTCGACCATACCGCTCCTCGTGACCTCTCCTCGCGATGAAGATCCGGTTGAGGGGATCCTCGGTGCAGAAACCAGGGGTCAACCTAGACGTCACCTAGCGCAGCATCAACCACGGAATGTGATCTGTGCGAAGTTTTCCGGTAGCCCTCGCGCAACGCCGCCAACATTGCGGCGCCGACGACGCACGCTGTTTCGGCTCGCAGCACCCCTCCGGGCAGCGACACCGCCCTTGCAAGTTGTCGCTCTTTGTTGCTCCAACCGCCTTCCGGACCGATCAACAGGTGCCTCGTGCCGTGGCCGATCGGCTCGCCGTCGGGGTCGGCCAACACCGCCTCGGGCCACTGGGAGAGATGATCGGCCACCGAGGTCGGCGAATCGACGATCGGGAGATGAACCTGTCGGGATTGCATGGCGGCTTCCCGCACGACTCGCGGCCAACGCTCCGTCAGTTTGTCGCGCCGCTCGCCGTCCCACCGCACCACCGAGCGATCTGCGATCAAGGGCACCATTCGCTGAACCCCGATCTCGGTCAACTTCTGAAGGATCCACTCGACCTTCTGCCCCTTGACCGGGGTGAAGGCGACCACGATCGGGAACTCCTGAGGGCCGGTCACCACCACGTCACCCGCGGGTTCGGGCCTCAGGGCCAAACGAGCTGCGCACCAGCGACCGGCACCATCGGCAATCGTGATATCGGCCCCGATCTCGAGCCGCAACGACCTGGTGAGGTGTCTGAAATCTCCCTCGTCGAGCATCGGGGCCGACAGGTCGTCGACGAACACCAGGGGATGCGATCGTCGCCACCCCGGGCTCTCGGTGTCCATGC
>CALACD010000066.1 GCA_937890445.1 uncultured Acidimicrobiia bacterium
CTCGGGTCGGAAGGTGATGCCGGTCAGGCCTTGCTCGGCGATGAAGGCGATCTCTTCGACCGCGGCATCGACGGACTGGAGTGGGCACAGGCCCATGCCGAACAGACGCCCACGATCTTCGCTGACGAAATCACTCATCCACCGGTTGTAGGCCCGGGCATTGGCCGCAGCCACGTCGGCCCGTTCCAGTTCGCCCGTCAGCAGATCCATCGAAGGAAACATCAGCGCAGCATCGAGACCTTCCGCGTCCATGACCTTGAGCCGCTCGACGGGGTCGTAGCTGCCGGGCACGATGTCGCTCCATGAGACGTTCGGGTCGGCGTAGGCCCCGGGAATGCACGGCGGGGCAATGTTCAGGCCGGTGTCGGCACCGTTGGCCCACATACTGTCGCCGCCGCCCGGTTTGTCCCGGGCCTGGAGGATCAGATCCCGAAACGCAGGGTCGCAGTATTCGGTCCAGACCGAGGGTGGTTCGCAGATGTGGGCATCGGCGTCGTACACGGGTGTGCGGTCTGCGGTCTTGATCGGTGCAGAGCTGGTCGGTTCCATGAAGCGAGTCTTGCCCACCGATCGGGGCCCGTGCACCTCGGTTGGGCCAAAACGGCGTTGGCCCGGGCGGATGCCCGGGCCAACGTTTCCGTTCCGATCGCAGCGGACGCCCGCTGCAGTTGAACGTGGCTCTACTCCACGTCCTGCTGCCAACCGGAGCCCTTGCGCATGGCCTTGGCTTCGATCTTCTCGACGACGATGATGACGGGCTTGCTGTACATGAGTTCCCTCTTCGCTGTTCGGTGAGCCATCGATGTCGACGAGTCACGGTTCCCTCGTTCAGTCCGTGCTGAACACTTCTCAACGTACGGACCGTGATCTCGTTGGTCATGAGTGATTTCTCACCGGAGGTGTGGGTCGGTCGGCTCAGGACCGCCAAACTCGGCCTGCGGGGGTGGGCGGCGGCCTTCGCCGAGGCCTCTCGACTTTCTCAGGTTGGTTCGAGATCGGTCCGATGAAGACCTCGTGAGAAGTCGGGGGGAAGAGGAACGACGGGACGGAGGGCTCCCCGAACTGGCGTGGTCTCCGCGTCTGGTGCTCCTCGTTCTGGCCGCTTCGGCCGTCGGGGTGTCGACCGTGGTCTCGGTGCCCTTGATCATCCGCGAGGTGTTCGACGTCGCCATTCCCAACGGCGACCGATCTCGGCTGGTGCTGCTGGGCATGACCTTGATCGGAATCATGACGCTCAGCGCCGGTGCAGCCGTCGCGATTCGCCACCAGATCCTGCGTCTGGTCCAAGCCCACCTGGCAGACGTCCGGTCCGACGTGGCGTCGTCCCTGGTCGCTGCCCCTCTCGCTGCCATCGACAACGAAGACGGCGACGATGTGCTCGACGTCATGTCGATGGACACGCTGCGATACAGCACGATGGTTTCCGACGTCACCGGTGAGTTGATTCCCAGTGTCATCTCGGCGTTGGCCGTTTCGCTGGTCCTCGTCGTGATGGACCCGGTCCTGTTCGTGATCACGGCGGCGCTGTTGCTTCCCCTCATCGGGTTGCATCGCACGCTGGGAACTCGGCTCAGGGCGCGAACGAGTGACTATCACTCGGGCATGCGCGCCTACTCGGCCGGGGTGTCCCGGCTCTTGCGGCGAGCCGCGGTCACCAAGGTCCACGGCGCCCAGGATCTGGAGTTCCACTACCAACAGGCACAGATCGACGAGCTGC
>CALACD010000067.1 GCA_937890445.1 uncultured Acidimicrobiia bacterium
GGATCTCTCGGTTCGCCTTGCGAGCCACCTCGAGATCGACCACCCCGTCCTTGAGCATCGCATCCACCCAGGCCCGGAATTGGGGGCCCATCTCGGGTTCGACGCCGAACAGGTACGACATCACCTCGACAGGAACGAGCTGGGCGAAGTCCTCGGCGCCGTCGACCAGTTCACGCCCCTCCAGGTCGTCGAGGATGCGACCAACGGCATCGGTGACGAATCCCTCGAGCTGTTCGACCTGATGAGGGTTGAACGAAGGCAGCAGCGCCCTGCGAATACCTGCGTGATCGGGCGGATCGAGAGTGATGGGAGCCAACTCCAGCTTCACGTCGTCCGGGTGATTGTCGTTGATCAAGGTGATACGGCTGGAGAACGTCTCGGTGGCACGCGCCACCTCGGCGATGTCGTCGTAGCGGCTGACCAGGTAGGCCCCGTGAAAGCGCTCGGTGTGGGCAACCGGACAGTGTTGACGGAGGTCGGCCAGGATCTCGAGACCCCGCTCACCCCACTCATCACTGAGATGATCGAAATCGGTTGCCCAATCGGTGACTGGAGGACGCTCGGCCACTGGGTTCTCCCCTCGAGAAGTTCGGCGCTGCAAGACTGGCCTTCAAGGTAGTACACGGCTGGAGAGAGGCGCGAAACGCCAGTAACGGGCTCGATCGAAACCGGCACAGCGGTCGCCGCTAGCCTCGGCGTCATGAACCTGCCCCGTCGCACCCTCGGCACCTCCGAACTCGACGTCTCCATCATGTCGCTGGGATCGTGGCGAACCTTCGAACACATCTCACGCGACGACGGTGTCGACGTGATGCGGGCGGCCCGGGATGCCGGCATCAACTTTCTCGATGACGCCCGCTACGACGATGAGACCGGCACCGCACCGATTCCGACCGGCTACTCCGAGGTCGTGTTCGGTGAGCTCTTCCGCGCCGCTTGTTGGGAGCGCGACGAGGTCGTCGTGGCGAACAAGCTGTGGTGGGAGCATTGGCCCCACGAGGACGCCGCGGCCGAACTGGACGGCTCGCTGGGACGCATGGGTTTCGACCATGTCGATCTGATCTACGCCATCCGGCCTCCTGACCAGCTGCCCATCTCCGCGGTCGTCGAACAGGTTGGTGGCCTGGTGGCCTCGGGACGAGCACGGGCCTGGGGCACCGGGATGTGGACTGCGGCCCAGCATCACGAGGCACTGCGGGTATGCGCCGAAATCGGCGTTGCTCCGCCATGTGCGGCCCAGATGGCCAACAGCCTGGTCGATCATGCCGGACCCGACGAACCGGCGATGCGACAAGCCTTCGACGCTGGGCCGATCAGCCTGATCGCCAGCTATGTGCTGGCCGGCGGCACCCTCACCGGCAAGTACCTGTCGACCGGGACCGGTGGCCGAGCCTCGAGCGACGACAGTCCACTGATGGCTCGGGGCAAGGCCGTGGCGGCCCAGGTCGTCGCCCTGGCATCGGAGTGGAACGTGCCGGCCAACCACGTGGCCTTCGCCTACGCCTTCGGACATCCCCACCTCGGCAGCATCGTGTTCGGGGCTCGCAGCGCAGACCATGTCCGGTCGAACGCAGCAGCCCACGCCACCTACGCCGCGCTCGACGACGGCCAGCGGGCCCAGATTCACTCCTTGGGCGGCAATTCCATCGAGCCCATCTGAGCAAGAGGGTGCCCACCTAGGATTGCCCGATGCTCTCCACTGTGCCCCAATCGACCGAGGGGCACCCACGCCGCAAGCTGATCCTGGCTGTCATGTGCGGTTGCCTGGTG
>CALACD010000068.1 GCA_937890445.1 uncultured Acidimicrobiia bacterium
CTGGAGAGATCTTCGATGCCAACGGCGTCATCTGGGGTCCGGTGCTCGGCCTGCACGAAGTGGTCGAGGACCCACAGGCCGAAGCGCTCGGCTTGTTCCCGATCCTGGAGGACCCCGAGATCGGGGAATACCGCAGCGTCGCCCATCCCCTCAAGTTCAAGACCGCCGACGTCGGACCGAAGGGTCCGGCCCCCAAGCTCGGTCAGCACACCCTCGAGGTCCTGCGCGACGCAGGGCTCGACGAGGCGGAGATCGCAGCGCTCCGAGAAGGCGATGCCATCGGCCCGCTGCCGTCGACCGCAGCGGACGACTGATCGTCCCCCATGACGACCGAACCAGCCGTGGCGAACAGCTGAAGATGACGACACTCGGCACGGGCCAAGTTCACTTCGCCTTCCGGTCGGCGCCGAGGTTCGATCTGCTTCACCGGTTCGTCGGATGGCGGCCCGATATCGACGGCATCCGCATCCACGACGACGGCGGCTTGTCGATCACGATGGGCAAACGCATCCTGACGACCACGGCCGCGAACATCAACGGCATCGAACCGGTCGACGATCTCGTGGGCCTGCTGCACGTCGGAATCCGACAATGGCCGCTCAGTCGCTCTGTCACCTTCGCCACCGATGCCGGGTCGGGCGTGGCTCTGTCGTTCCGCGAACCAGTGGCACCCGCCATCGGCCTCCTCTCACATCATCGAGTCGTGGTCACGGTGGAACGGCCTCAGGAACTGTTGCCGGCCGTGTTGGCCGCCCGGAGGAGCGCCGAGGACTCGAGCTGATCGACGATCGAACACGTGTTCGATATCGTGACCCTGTGGCCCTCCACCCTGCCATCCTCCATGCCGACCTCGATTCGTTCTACGCCTCGGTCGAACAACGCGACGACCCGAAGCTGCGCGGCATCCCGATGGCGGTCGGCGGCGGCGTGATCCTGGCTGCCAGCTACGAGGCAAAGCGACGGGGCGTCCGGACACCGATGAGCGAACGAGCGGCCCGCCGGTTGTGCCCTGGGCTGGTCATCGTGCCGGCCCGCATGCACGCCTACAGCGAAGCGAGCAGAGCCGTCTTCGCCATCTTCGCCGAGACCTCACCTCTGGTCGAGGGGCTGTCGATCGACGAAGCCTTCCTGGATGTGTCCGGGTTGGGCAAGGTGTCGGGTCAACCACTCGAGATCGCGCGCCGCCTGCGCACTCGAGTGGCCGAGGAAGTCGGCCTACCCATCAGCGTCGGGCTCGCATCCACCAAGCACCTGGCCAAGGTGGCGAGCGCCGTCAGCAAGCCCGACGGGCTACTCGAGGTGCCTCCGGGAACCGAACTCGATTTCCTCGGACCGCTCCCCGTCGAACGACTGTGGGGCGTCGGCCCCGTGACGACCCGACGGCTGCACCAACACGGGTTGTTCACCGTCGCCGACCTCGCGGCACAGGAGGAAACGGCACTGGTCTCGTTGGTCGGCAAAGCCGCCGGTCACCATCTGTCGAGCCTTGCTCACAACCGGGATCCTCGCCCCGTGGTTGTCGGTCGACGTCGCAGGTCCATTGGATCCCAACGCTCGTTCCCCTCCGGCGGGATGCAACGAAGCGATGCCGAGGCCGTCCTGCTCGAGGTCAGCGACCGAGTCAGCAGCCGACTGCGCTCCGGTGGACGAGTGGGCAAGACGGTCACGCTTCGCCTCCGTTTCGGGGATTTCACACAGGCGTCTCGATCACGCACCCTGAGCCAAGCAACCTCGACCACCGATGTCATCCATTCCTGCGTCCGACTCCTCCTGGGCGACGCCTGGCCCCACATCGAGCAGCGGGGCCTGACCCGGGTCGGACTGTCGGTCTCGGGTCTCGGTCCCGATCGGGCCATGCAGTTGATGCTCCCCTTCGGTGGCACCCAGCGAACAGATCTCGATGCCGCCGTCGACGACGTCCGGGACCGGTTCGGACGCGACGCCATTGGACGAGCCGCCCTGGTCGGCAAGATCTCGCCCGATGTTCCGCTACTGCCCGAACATCCGTGAGCCCGAGCACCGTCGCTCGCGATACTCGGCGATCTCGATCATCGGTGGCCGTTCGGCCAGATGGACAGGCCGGGACTGCCCTCGCTGATTGATCAGCGGAGGCACCGGTTGGGGCACCGGCATACCGGCCCGAGCCAGAACGACGGCCAGGATCTCCGACGCTTGCTCCGACAGCGTCAACAGATCTCGATGGCGCTGACGGCGCTCCCCCAGGTCGACCTGGGCCATTCCTCGCAACCCACATCGTCGATAGGTGTCGATGAGCATCGCGCTCTCGACCCCGTAGCTCTCGACGAACGGCAACTGTTCCAACAACGCACGGGTGCCCGCTGCCTCCCCGCCGAGTGGTTGACGCAACGTGGCCAGGGGCGGGAAGAACATCGACAGCAGCGGTCGGGCCACCAGTTCGGTGGTTCGACCCCCGCCGTGTCCGTCGGCATCGGCCACCCGCTCGTAGAAGGCCTTGACCAGACCGAGGTCGGGATCATTCAGCAATGGCGCAACCAATCGCGTCACGTAGCTGGTGGTGAAGCTGAGCAAGTCGGTGTCGCACCAGACGATCAGATCGCCGCTGCTGGCAGCCAAGCTTCGCCACAGGACGTTCCCCTTGCCCCTGCCGGGCGGTTCGGAGGTGAGCACGTCGGCCACCTGCGTCACCTGGGCGCCGGCCGCAGCGGCGATCACCGCGGTCGCATCGGTCGATCCGTCGTCCAGGACGATCACCTCGTCGACCAGGGATGTCCCCAGGAGACCATCGACGATCCGGGAGACGATGGGACCGACCGTTGCCGCCTCGTTGCAGGCCGGGAGGCAGACCGAGATGGTCCGCCCCTCCTTGCGATCGACCAACTCGGCGACGCTCGACACCGTGGGCTCGACGACCGGGACCTGCCCGGGCAACTCCCCCGACTCTTCGTGGCCGGAGGTCATGTGGCTACCCTTCGCTCTCGATGAGACTCTTCGGTGTGATCAACGCTTCTCCCGACTCCCTGCACGAGGAATCCATCGTGCGCTCCCCGGCCGACGCTGCCCGACGGGCCGAATGGCTGCTGGAGCACGGGGTATGGGGCTTCGACATCGGCGGACAGGGATCGACGTTCGCAGCAGCCGAGACGACGATCGACGAGGAATGGAGCCGACTCGAACCCATCATTCCCGTCCTGCTCGGCTACGGGGTTCCGATCAGCGTCGACACCTGGCGACCGGAGACGGCACGACGGGCTCTCGATGCCGGCGTCACCTGGCTGAACGCGGCCGACGGACTCCAGCAGGACGCCATGATGGCCCTGGTCGCCGAATACGACTGCCCCACCGTGCTGCCGTTCCTGTCGGGACCCGACCCGTTGCGCATGGAGCAGGTGACCGATCACGACCCGGTTGCCGTGCTGATCGAGTTCTTCGACGACCTGTTGGCCCGAGCCGATGCCCACGGAGTACGGGACCGGATGGTCATCGACCCCGGCACCGGCTTCGCCCCTCACGACTGGCCGTGGGACGAACGATTCGTCTATCAGAAGCAGGTCTACTCGCAGCTCGACCGCCTGCGGGTCTACGGGCTGCCTCTGTACATCGCGCTGCCGTGGAAGGACACGGCTCAGCACGCCGAACTGCTCGACATCGTCATCGACGGTCAGCCCGAGTACGGCAGGTGCCACTACCCGGACCGGATCCTGCAAGCCGTGGAACGTCACGGCAGCTAGATCTCGAGATCATCGACGCGCACCACACCACCGTCGGGCAGTCGTCGACTCCAGTCATCGGGCAGGAGCTCGGGAGCGAGATCGCTGAGCGGTTCGAGTACGAAGCGTCGCTCCCACATCCGGGGGTGAGGAACCGTCAACTCGGCCGACTGGATCGAGGTGTCCCCCCACAACAACACGTCGAGATCGAGTGTCCGGGCTCCCCACCGCACGTCGCGGGTGCGATCGGCGCCGGCTTCGATGGCCAGACAGGTCTCCAGCAGCTCGAAGGGGTTCTGCTCGGTCTCGACCCGGGCCACGACGTTCAGATAGGACCCCTGCTCGGGACCACCGACCGGATCGGTCTCGTAGACACCCGACAATCCGGTCACCTCCGGCAGGTTGCGGACACCGAAGCGAAGATACTCGCGGCGGTCGCCAAGATTGCTGCCGAGCGCGACGTAGGCGGTGGTCGTCGACCGAGGTCGCCGATGCAGGTCGGCTCGATGGCGCTTCACGCGGACTGCCGTGGAGATGATGTCCTCGGGCACGGGTGGGCGAAGCTTCTTCACGACCACCTCGACCGCGTCGACTCGGGCCAGCCCGAGGATCTCCTCGGCGATGCGGGTGGCCACCTTCTCGAGAAGCAAGGTCTTCTCGGTCTCGATCACCTTCTGAGCCATGGCGATGGCCACGCCATAGTTGACGGTCTGTTCGAGATCATCGGTACGACCGGCGTTGCGGACATCGAGGTCGATGACGATGTCCACTTCGAACGGTTGGGCTCTTGCCTGTTCCTCGGGGAGGACACCGATGGTGCCCATTGCTCGGAGCCCGGTCAGCTCGATTCGATCGGTGGTCACGACAGCCCTTTCGGTTGGTGGATGGGGCATTCGCGAGCCACTCACCCTAGATGCGGCGAGGCGTGAAGGGAGAACCAGGCGGCCGATCGGCCAGAACGTTCAGACCACGTCGTCCTCGCTGAGACCGGCCAGCTTCAAGGCACCGCGCTTGGCTCCGTCGAGGTCGTAGTGCCGACGGGTCACGATCCGTTGGGCGTACAGGCCTCCCCCGGCTTGCAGATTCGTCACGAACTTCCAACCGCCGAGCGCGTCCGCGGTCAGATCTCTGATCGCGTACATCAGCTTGGCCCGGTACTCGCCGTCGACCCCGTTGCCGGTCGACATGTACTTACGGGCCAGGTCCCCGACATCGTTGTTCTCGAAGTCGGCCGGCACCGGTGCCGTCAGCACGGCACCGCCGGCGATGTCGTGCAAGTGACGGACCATGACGTTGTAGTTGGCGGCGCCGTAGAACTTGCCAGCATTCACGAACAACTCGTTGGGGAAGGCGGCACCATCCTGCCCGATCTGACAATTGCTGATGGCGGCTTCGAGGGAGGCCCGGATGAGGGTGGCCTGGATCATCATCTCGGAGATCTTCTCCTTGACGTGGGAGATGCCGGCCGTGCCGTTGGCCTCGGCCACCAGCTGGGCCAAGCCGACGAGATGATCGGCCTCGTGGACGAACTCGGCCAGACCACCGAGACGCTCCCAGAGCCCGAGGCTGTGGGCGAACACCGCGGCGAACGCCGTCTCCCCGTCGAGGAACACCCGCTCATGGGGCACGAAGACGTCGTCGAAGATCACGAAACCCTCGGGATAGGAGTAGCGCCCCGACACGGGAAAGGCGCGCACGTCGTCGTGCCGAGGGGCATAGGTGGTGTTGATGATCTTCACCCCCTCGCTGTTCACCGGGACCATGCAGGCGATCGAGTAGTCCTCCTCGCCCGGCTTCATGGCCTTGGTCGGGATCGTCATGAGGTCGTGACCGAAGGAGGCACCCGTGATGTGGAGTTTGGCGCCCCGGATGACGACACCGTCGCGTTGGCGCTCGACGACCCGCACGTAGGAATCGGGATCGTCCTGCTTGGCCGGCGGTCGACTGCGATCGCCCTTGGCGTCGGTGATGCATTGGGTGATCCGGATGTCAGAGCGTTGAGCATCGTCGATGTAGGCGTTCATGCGTTCGACGTACTCGGGCTTCATGGGAACGTCGCCACCCATGACCGTCTTCAGCGTCTGGATCGATGACGACGTGACGTGGGCCATGAGGCCGGCCTCGTTCAGCAATGGCAGCAACTGCCGGAGATCGTCAGCGGATCGGGGTACCGCCAACAGTGGGCTCAGCGCATCCGGGGCCGGGTCGTAGAACCGGTCGTACCCAGCCGCGGTGTAGGTGGCTGTCTGACCGAGGATGGGGTGTCCGACCAGGTCATCGACCTTCTCGCCCTCGAAGTAGGTGGCACGGCCGTCACCCAACGACTCCAGGTACTGCTCACCGGTCAGCATCGCTCGTCTCCCATCGGCCGACTCCCCTCGAGCCGGGACGCTGCATCGACACTAACGGCGCCTCGACTCCCGAACCGAATTCGATCCGGAGCGCGTTTGCTGTTCAGAGCAAGATCTCGACGACGCCTCCGCGCACGTCCATCTCGAAGGTCAGTCCGAGAATGGGGGGCGCCGCCAGATACCAGTGGATCCCGTGGACGGCTGCCACGCCGATCCGGTCGACAAGCACCGACTGTGCCACCTGGTGCAGCGGCTCCAGGGTGTAGACGTCGATGACCGCAGCCTCATCCCAACCGAGATCGAGCGCTGCGAGTCGCGCCTGCATCTCCTCGAGGACCACGGCGGCCCGCTCTTCGCCTGCGTCACGCCATCGTTCACCGGCGCGAACGATGGCGTCAGGGTTGAGGTCGGATTGATCCCGGAGGTCTCCGCCACCGCTGTCGACGGCGGTGCTGTCGACATGGGCGCCACGTTGGTCCGGGCAATGGGGTTGACGGTCGCACAGCCATCGGTCAGCAGCAGACCGCGGACAGAGCGGCCCGGTAATCCTGGTTGAACGACGCGAAGTCATCGAAGGTGTGAGGTCGGGGACACCGCAGCTCGATCGAACAGAGGGCCGCCGACGGTCGACTCCACTCGGCGAGCACCTGATCGATCCGCTCGAAACCCTGTCGCCACGGCACAGGGGTCCGAAACGTGGCGTGCACGATTCGATGGCCATCCAGCGCTCGTACTCCACCGCTGTAGGGATCGATCCCGGGAACGAATCGATAGCGCCCCTCGGTGTGATCGACCGACGAGACGATCTTCAACCGACCGCACCCGCTTCGTTCACCCGACCGCACCCGCTTCGCGCAACGTCGCGATCTCGGCTGCGCTCCATCCCCAGTCGGCCAACACTACGTCGGTGTGCTCACCAGGGTTCGGCACCGGGCCCTGGACCTTGCCGGGGGTGCGACTGAAGCGAGGCGCCGGGGCGGGCTGGATGACGCCCTCCAGTTCGATGAACGTGCCCCGTTCCACGTTGTGGGGATGCTGGGGCGCCTCGGTCATCGACAGCACGGGCGCGAAACAGATGTCGCTGCCCTCCATGAGGTCGCACCATTCCTGACGGGTCTTCTCCAGGAAGAGGCCGGTCAACAGTTTCTTGTGCTCCACCCAGCGGGTGCGATCCATGCGGTCGGGGATGTCGGCCGTGGTCAGACCGAGCGCCTCCAGCAGGAGGGCGTGGAACTTGGGTTCGATCGACCCGATCGAGATCCAGTGGCCATCGGCGCATTCGTAGGTTCCGTAGAAGTGGGCACCGGAGTCGAGGATGTTGGTGCCCCGCTCCTCTTTCCAGGCACCCGAACCGTGAATGCCGTAGACGGCCGCCGCCAAGGATGCGGCGCCATCGACCATGGCGGCGTCGATGACCTGACCGAGTCCAGACCGCTGGGCCTCGAGCAGACCAGCGCACACCCCGAAGGCCAGGTAGAGAGCGCCACCCCCGAAGTCGCCGACGAGGTTCAACGGCGGCACCGGCTGACCACCGGCGGTTCCGATGGCCGAGAGTACGCCGCTGAGAGCCACGTAATTGATGTCATGGCCGGCCGCGCTGGCCATCGGTCCTTCCTGGCCCCATCCGGTCATCCGGCCGTAGACCAGCCTCGGATTGCGGGCAGCGCACACATCGGGGCCGAGACCGAGCCGATCGGTCACCCCGGGCCGGAAGCCCTCGATGAGTGCATCGGACTGTTCGACCAGGCGAAGGACCGTCTCGACACCATCGGGACTCTTGAGATCGACGCCGATCGAGCGGCGGCCCCGGTTGAGCACGTTGAACTGCCTGCCGCGCTGCACCCCGAGCTCCTCTTCGACCAGTCGATCGACTCGGATCACCTCGGCCCCGAGATCGGACAGCAACATGGCGCACATCGGGCCTGGGCCGATGCCGGCCAACTCGACGATCTTGAAACCGGTCAGTGGTCCGCTCATGTGCATCTCCGCTTCGTCGTTGGAACCTTTCCGCACGATGTTGGCACGGCCGAGCCGGCCGGGACGAGTTCCCGGGTCCGCGGCCGACCCGGTACCCGCCACTCGCGGTCCGAGACACGCTGCCTACACTGTTTGCCTACACTGTCTTCATGCTTCGCCCACGTCCTGGTCTCGACCCCGGCGTGCTGGCACTTGCGGGGGCCGGCATGATGATCGGCCACCAGATCGGCTATTCGGTCGACCCCGCCGGTGGCGTCGGGCACGAGTACTTCGGCGTCCTCGGACCGATCGCCATCATGGCGGCCTTCGTCGGGCTCTGGTGGGCCGGCGTCTCCGTCGTCAGACGCACTGGTGTGCCATCGACCACGATCGAACCCGGCTTCCTGGCCCGGCTCGTCGTTCTCCAGAGCGTGCTGTTCGCGTTCATTGAAGTCGGGGAACGAGTGGTGGGATCGGTTCCGGGCCCGCTGTGGTCGATGCCGGTGCTCCTGGGCTTGGCGGCCCAACCGCTGGTTGCCTTGATCGCCTGTCTGTTTCTGCGGGTCAGCGGCCTGGTCCTTGTTCGATTGACCAGCCCAGGCACCGACATCGTCGTGGCCGCCCGCAGGCCGCGCCAATTCGTCCCGGTCCGGATCTCCGCTCGATCAGCCGTCGTGAGCCCGACCCGTCCTCGTGGCCCCCCTCTCCTCGTTCGTTCTTGAACTCATTCACCGACGTAACGAACGCTCAGAAGGAACCCACATCATGACAAGCCATTCCCATTCAACGCGCCGTCGGTTCGACCGACGGTTCACCCTGGCCGCCGGCATGAGCCTGGCCCTGGTCGCGGCCGCCTGTGGCAGCTCGACCGAAACAGCAACCGATCAGGCCTCGGCCCAGGATGCGTCCACCACCACGGTCCATGACATGTCGGCCATGGCCGGCATGAACATGGGTGATCCCAACGCAACGCCCGCCTACGACGTGGACGGCGCCGCGCTGGCCAGCGGCGATCTGGTCCTGCTCGACACCCGGCCCGCCGGTTACGACGATGCCGCCGGAACGGCCTGGATGGCGCGGGGCGTCAAGGGCACGACGGTCACGGTCGAGTTGAGCGGTCTCGAGCCGAACGTGGAGTACATCTCCCATCTCCACAACGACGTCTGTGCCAACAATGGCGGCGACCACTACCAGTTCGAAGTCGGTGGTTCGGTGATGCCGCCCAACGAGATCCATCTCGCCTTCACCAGCGATGCCGAGGGCAATGGCTTCATGACGGCCGAGAACGACCAGATCGCCGGCCTCGATGCCGTTGCCTTCGTGGTGCACCCGGCCGCGCTGCTCGACAACAAGATCGGTTGCGTGGATTTCGTCGAAACCGAACCGGGAGCAGCTGCGGCCGCGCTCGCTGCTGGCACCATCGCGAATGGCGACACCGACCACAGCGACACCGACCACAGCACGGCGGGCGCTGACCACAGCGACACCGACCACAGCACGGCGGGCGCTGACCCGAAGCTGCCGGCCGCCTTCGATGTGGAAGCCCTTCACGACCTCGACGATCAGCTCTACGAAGGGACGCTCGACGCCTCGACGCAGGGACCGATCATCTCGGCTGCTCTGGAGCAGTTGGTCGGGGTCGATGGTGATGCCGACATCGACCGTCTGCGTGAGATGCTCACCGAGCTGGCGACTGCGATCGAGAACGGCGATCTGCCGGGCGCCACTGCCCTGGCCGCCGATGGCCATGACCTGGCCCACGATCTGGCCGGGCACTAAACCCTCGGGATCCGCTGCCGAGCGAGAGGCCGCCGCCTAGGATTTCGGGATGCGATTGCTGGAATTCTCCACAACCGAGGGCCGACATCGTCTCGGCCTGGTGGTCGAGAACGGGGTGGCGGACCTCACGGCCCGACACCCCGGGCGGGCTCAGAGCCTGCGCCATCTCCTGCGACAACCTGATTGGCGGCGTTTCGTCGACGCCACCGCCACGGCGGATCTTCCGCTGGAGGGCGTCATCCACGAGCCGATCGCCGCGAGTTCGGGCAGGGTCTTCGTCTTCTCGTCGACCAGCAACGGCCCGGCCTGGTTCAGCAAGGTCCCGGGTTCACTCGTCGGCCACGATCAACCTCTCTGGTTGCCGCTCGACCACGTCTCGTTCCGTGTCGGAGCTTGCGTCGCTGCCGTGTTGGGTTGGGCTGCCGATGGATGGCGGGGCGGGCGGCGGATCAGCGCCGACCGCGCCCACGAGCTGGTGGCCGGTTACACCTGCATCGCCGATGGCTTCGTTGTCGAGGCCCGATCCGAAGGCCTCAGCGCGTCGGGCAACTTCGAGCGCTCGAGTTCCATCGGACCCTCGTTCGTCACGGCCGACGAGTTCGGTGGTCGCGCCCCGGCGGGCGGGACGATTCGAATCGACGGAGTCGAGGTGACCGAGCAGGCATCCTCCCCCGCCAGCTCGCTCGACGAATTGATCAGCTCCCTTTCTCGAATCGTCGAACTCCGACCCGGTGATGTCATCGGTGCCGTTCCGTCGATCGTGACCGGCGATCTCCAGGCCGGCCAGACCATCGAAGTCGAATTGGAAGGCGTCGGCGTGCTACGAAATCAGGTCATCACCGAACCTCGGTGATGACCTGAATTGCTCCTCGTTCGAGGATGCAGTCCTCACGAGGAGCACTGACATGACCAGCGTCCAGCTGACCGGCCCGGCCAACATTCTGATCGTCGAGAGCTTGACGATGCCCAAGGCCGAGCCGTCCTTCATCGCCGACATTCAGGCCGCAGCCCCAGCCGGAAGCACGATCCAGGTCGTGTCGAGCATCAAGGATGCTGCGCCCCACGCCCCCGACGCCGACATCGTTCTCGGGATACTGAACGAGCGACTCTTCGCCGAGATGCCCAAGCTGCGATGGGTTCACGCCACGGCATCGGGCGTCGACATGTTCATGTTCGACGACTTCATCAAGTCCGAGGTCGTGCTGACCGGTGAGAAGGGGCTGGTCGGTGGGCACCTGGCCGACACCGGCATGGGGTTGCTGCTCGCGCTGACCCGACAGATCCACACCGCGATCAAGCTCGGGCCCGACGCGTGGGCCCACCGGGAGGAGATGCGTCGCCAGGAGATCGAACTCGATGGTCTGACCATGGGTGTCCTCGGCTTCGGTGGCACCGGCCGCGCAATGGCGAAGCGGGCCGTCGCCTTCGGCATGCACACGCTCGCCGTCGATGAGTATCCGGCTCCCGCCGACTTGCTTCCGTCCGAGTGCGGTGTGGCCGAGGTGTGGTCGTTGGACCGGACCGATGAGCTCCTGGCCCAGTCCGATGTCGTCGCGGTGTGCCTTCCCCTGACCGAGGCGACCGACCAACTGTTCGACACCGAAACGATCGCCAAGATGAAGCCCGGCAGCTACATCGTGAACGTGACCCGGGGCGAGATCATCGCTGACGAACCGCTGGTCGCAGCGCTGGAATCGGGCCATCTGGCCGGTGCTGCCCTGGACGTCGCCCCCGGCGAGCCGCTGCCGGCCGATCACAAACTCTTTCAGCTCCCGAACGTTGCCATGACCCCACACACGGCCGGAGCCAGCCAACTCCGGGCCCAGAAGAACGTGGCTCGCTTCGTCCGCAACCTGGCCCTGGCCCAGAGCGGGCAGCCGCTGGAGGGAGTGGTCGACAAGGAGGCCGGCTTCTGAGACCTAGGCTTCGTCGCCCTCGGGGCGGGAGCGACCCAAGGTCTCTCCCGCCCGGAACACCGTCACCGGGCCGGCTTCGCTCACCGCGATCACGACCGCCCGAGGCTCGTCGTAGCTGTAACGTCGGGCCGACGTGTGCCGAGTACCCCCGATGGCGTCGACCCGCCTCTCGGCGTTCCGGCTCGGCACGAGGCGAGCACCGAGATGGGTGAGCACACCGTCACCATCGAACACCGCAGCCCCGTCGAACTGGGAGAGCACGTGACCCAGCGGTGCCAGGTTGGCGGGTCGCTCGATCCGCAGCGGAGGCGGTGGGGCCAGCCGATCCTCGATCAGGTCCGGCGACGCAGGTGCCGCCTGGAAGACGAGGAGCGCACCGATTCGGCGAGCGCCGAGATCATGAACGGCGAACCGAAGCAGTCGAAGAAGTACCCGGTGCTGTTCCGGGGTTTCGCAGGCACCGATGGCATCGAGCCACGTAGCCACCGGCGGCTGGAACAACCATCCGGCCGGCGTCGATCGGAGCACACCGAAGGAACCGACGATTCGTACGGTGCCCATCGGATGACGTTGCACCAACACCGCCCCGGAGGTCTCGGCCACGATCACCAGATCCCGTTCGGAGCTCACGAGTCGGTCGAAGACGGCCAACTCGGTCGTGCCGCCGGGGCGTCGGACAACCCAACTGGTCATGCCGTCGGCATACATCCGGGTGGCATCGTTCGACAGGCTGCGGGTGAGCCGGTGACTGACCGCGATGCCCGTCAGGTTCTCCCATTCCGACGGCTCGGATCGAGGGGTCACGATGGCGCCATAGGTGGGGACGCGTCCTTCGTGCATGCGAGGCCGAATGGCGTAGTCGAGTTCGGCGATGACGGCCTCGGGGTGGTCGATGCCGTCCAGGATCCCGGGAGCCTCCTCTCGCAATTCGTCGGCCAGGCGCCGTAGCCGCGCCGTCGGTTCGGTCGTCACCGCTGCCTGCCCTCGTGGTGCCCCATGCGCGGATCGTAGCGAGAGGATCGGCGATCCGACGACGTGCCGGTTCGCTTCGCCATCGACCGATCTGGTGAACTAGAAAGAGTCCGAACGACAAGGGGATTCTGATGCGCTTCTATTCTTGTGATTCGCACGTGGTCGAGGGTCGCGATGCCTTCGCCGGACTGGAAGAGAAGTTCGGTCGCCAGGCCCCGCACATCGAGCGCGATGTCGGTGGCAAGCGGGGCGAGTACCTGGTCATCGGCGACAGTCGGCCGGTGCCGGTGGGACGGCTCGGCATCGCCGGCAAACGGCTCGATGATCCTGCCACCGATGAGTTGATCGCCCAGGGTTACGAAGGACTCAATCCGGGAGTGCTGGATTCCGAGAAACGCCTGGCGGAACAGGACCGGGACGGCATCTGCGGCGAGGTGATGTATCCGAGCCTGTCGATGTTCACCTTCGCGGTCGAGGACAACAAGATCAAGGAAGCAGCGTTCCAGCGACACAACGACTGGGTCTTCGACTATTGCTCCCCGGACCCGGACCGCCTCATCGGTATCGGCTGCCTTCCGGTGCCCGACATCGATGCCTGCATCCGTGAGGTCAAGCGGGCCGGCGAGAAGGGCGTGCGAGGATTCTCCATTCCCTCGCACACGCTCATCAGCCAGCCCTACTGCGATCCGGCCTATGACCCCCTTTGGGCGATCCTGCAGGAGATGAACCTGCCGATCACCATGCACATCTTCACCGGCACCTCGTTCGATTGCGGTCTGCCCGATCACTGGGGCACCCCGGGCGGAACGGTCAAGGGCTACACCCTGTCCCATACCACCGTGGTGAACTCGACCATCGACCTGATCATGGGAGGCGTGGTCGAACGCTTCCCCCGACTCAAGTTCGTCCTGGCCGAGTTCGAGACAGGCTGGGTGGCCCACTTCAAGCAGCGCTTCGATCACGCCGCGTACCGGACCCCGTGGGAGCTCGACAAGTCCTTGACCATGAAGCCGTCGGAGTACTTCGATCGCAACTTCTGGGTCACGTTCGAAGACGACATTCATGGCATTCAGACCCGTCAGGACATCGGCATCGACAACCTGCTCTGGGGCAACGACTACCCCCATCACGATTCGATCTGGCCGAACTCGATGAGCGTGCTCGACAAGGTCTTCCAGGGCGTCCCCGATGACGAGCGGGAGAAGATGGTCTGGTCGAACGTCATCGACCTCTACAACTTGGACCCAGCGAAGCTGCCGGGGTAGGGCACTCCGTCAAACCCGATAGAGCTCGTCAAACCCGATAGAGCTCGTCAAAAGGGTGAGGGGCGACGGCGAGGCTGGATGATCCAGCTGAAGGCGTCGTCGCCCCGATCGAGCCGTCGGGTCACGTCGAGAACCACGGCCGGATCGAGCACGGCGACCAGGCCTTCCCACAGTCCACGCCAGCCATCGAACCACTCGGGTACGGACTCCGATTCGAGTCCACGCATCAGCCGCCACGTGCACTGATCGATGCGGCCGGCCTCGTCGTCGATGTGCACCTCGTCACCGTGGGCGGCGAGAAGCCGGGCCAGGGTCTCGGCCGAGCCGGCGTCGAGACGGCTGGCGATCGCAGACGCATACTGCATGCCGATCCTCCGGCCCGTGCGATAGAGCAACGAACCGGCGTCCAGGGGACCGAGTTGTTCGGTCAGCACCGCGGTCAGATTGCGGACGTAGTCCATGGAATAGTTGCGTGCCGCCTTGGCCAACCGGTCGGCCGGCCACATGTCGGCGGGCAGCACCGGCAGGGCCTGGCGATCTACCGGAGGGCACTGCTCGCCGAAACGGAACCGCACGCGCTCCTCGGGGGCAAGGTCTCGGTCCTCCTCGATGTAGTACCCCTCGAGACCGGGCGACCCGTCCATGGTCTGTCCGGTGCACACGAAGCCGAGACGGGGATTGCCGAGCGAGACACCGTTGTGTCCGTGCCAACCGTGCAGCATGGCCCGGGCGACCCTGGTGGGCACCGCGGCCAGGGCCGTTCCGTCGAAGATCCAGCGAGGCGGGGTGTAGCGCACCCACGCCTTGGTGTCGGACTCGGGAACGAACACGACCCCGACGCCGCCGACGTGGTTCGACAGATAGTGGTATTGGGCGCAGGCCACCGCGTCGGGCAGATCGCGGAGTCCCAACTTGTCGAGGCCGGGCAGGAACTTGTCGAGATGCTGCCGGCGGAACAGCCCGAACAGCGCATCGGCGGCCCGGTCCTCGCCCTGGTCGACGATCAGGGCCAGGACGAGGCCGGTGAGATATCGGTGATACAACTCGGCCAGACCTTCCATGGCGGGATGGTCGAGCGAGTCGTCGGTCATGGTCTATCCGGCTTTCCGTTTGGTCTTGAGAAAGGTGCTGATGGCGGCAGCCATGCTCTCACGAATCGGGGCGCCGGTGGCCAACAGGTCCACCGCCGGGATCGAGGTGTGGGTATGGCCGAGGGCCTGGATGTGCTCGACCTTGACCCCAGCGGACAGCAGGGCATCGGCATAGGCATCGCCCTCGTCACGCAGGGGATCGAACTCCGCCGTCACGATCAGGGCCGGCGGGAGTCCTTCCAACGTTGCTGCCCGCAACGGTGAGGCCTTGGGATCGCTGCGCTGCTCCGGGTCGGCGTAGTGATCCCAGAACCAGTCCATGAGGGGAGCCGTCAGCACGAATCCGTCGGCGTTGCTCTCCATGGAGGGCCAGCGAGCGGTCCCGTCGGTGACGGGCGTCAGGAGGACCTGACCGGCGATCTCGGGACCGTTGAGTTCGCGGGTGGTCCGACTGACGACCACCGCAAGGTTGCCTCCGGCGCTCCAGCCGGCGACCACGACGGGACCGGACGTGCCGCCCAGCGAGGGGGCCTGCGCCGACAACCAGGTGAGCGCCGCGTAGGCATCATCGGCAGCGGCCGGGAACCGGGCTTCGGGGCCGTGGCGATAGTCGACTGACACGATGATGGCGTTGGACCGCACGCACAGGTCACGGCACAGGGGGTCGTCGGACACGGCGTCACCCAGAACCCAGCCGCCGCCGTGGAAGTACAGCACCACCGGGTGCGGGCCCGGGCTGTCGGGACGATAGAGGCGGTAGGCCAGGTCGCTCCCGTCGGCGGCCGGATAGGTTCCGTCGACGATCTCGCCCACGTCGGGTCCGGGCGGGCGCATCGTGTTGGCCTCGGACATGAAGGCGCGAGCCTCGTCGGGAGTCATCGACTCGAGCGGTGGCAGGTCCATCAGGGACATGGCGTGCAGCATGAGCATCACATCGGGCTGGAGTTCGCAGATCACACCGTCGTTGCAGCGCTGCTCGTCGCCATTGGAGAAGGCAAACCCCAGGTAGTCACGATCGGCGACCTGGTCGCAGATGCGACGATAGGTGTCGACGCCGCCGACATAGGGCAGGAAGACCCGCGGCTTGCCGGGGACGTTGGCACCCATGTACCACGAGTCGGCCTGGGGGAACAGGGTGATGTCCCCGAACTTGTTGACATGGTCGACCCAGCCCTCCTCGGCCGTCGTGGTCGGCTCGATCGTGGTCATCTCCGACGCGCTGAGGTGTTCCAGCGCATCGCAGATCCAGTCCACGTGTTGTTCGATGGAGACCACCATGTTGGACAGCACCGAGGGGCTGCCGGGACCGGTGATGGTGAAGAAGTTGGGGAAACCTACGGTCGTCAGGCCCAGGTAGGTCTTGGGTCCCTCCGCCCATTTGTCGGCCAGGGTCACGCCGTCGCGCCCGGTGATGTCGACGGCGACGATGGCCCCGGTCATGGCATCGAAGCCGGTGGCGAAGACCAGCGCATCGAACTCGAAGGTTGCCGATGTCGTCTCGACGCCGCCGGGCGTTATCCGAGTGATCGGATCGGCCCGCAGGTCGACCAACGACGCGTGGGGCAGATTGTAGGTCGCGTAGTAGTCGTCGTCGAGGCACGGCCGCTTGGTGCCGAAGGGATGATTGGTCGGGCACAGTGCCTCGGCGGTTGCCGGATCGTCGACCGTGGCCCTGATCTTGTTGCGGATGAACTCGGCCAGGGTGTCATTGGCTGCCTTGTTGACACCGATGTCGTTGAAGATGTTGAGCGTGGCGAACAGACCGCCGGCCGCCCACGCTTCTTCGTACAGTCGGTTTCTCTCCTCGTCCGACACCGTCAGGGCGCCAACCACGCTGGGCTCCACCGGCACACCGGCGCCCGACCACTTGGCCGCCTCCCGGTAACCGGCACGATCGGCGTCGATGCGGTCGAGTTTGGCCTGCGGGTGTGGTCCGTTGTGGGCCGGGATGGAGAAGTTCGGGGTCCGTTGGAAGACGGTGAGTTGGCTGGCCTGGGCCGCGATGATGGGAATGGACTGGATGGCGGAGCTTCCCGTTCCGATCAGACCGACTCGCTTGCCCGAGAAGTCGACGCCTTCGTGAGGCCATCGGCTGGTGTAGTAGACCTCTCCGGCGAAGGTCTGCTGGCCTTCGATGTCTGGTGTCTTGGGCTGGGACAGACATCCCGATGCCATCACGTAGAAGCGACAGGTGGTGGTCCCACCATCGCTCGTCGACAGCCGCCACAGCGAGTTGCCGTCATCCCACGCCGCCGAAACCACCTTGGTGGAGAACTGGATGTCGCTCGTCAGATCGAAGCGATCGGCGACCATCTCGAGGTAGCGCAGGATCTCGGGCTGCGTCGCGTAACGCTCACTCCATCGCCACTCGGCGTCCAGCTCGGCGTCGAAGCTGTAGGAATAGTCGATGCTCTCGACATCGCAGCGGGCACCTGGATAGCGGTTCCAATACCAGGTACCGCCGACACCATCGGCTTGTTCGAAACACATCGCCGACAGACCGAGCCCACGCAATCGGTGGAGCAGGTACAAACCGGCGAACCCGGCACCGACGACGACCACGTCGACATCGGGCGATTGTTGCGTACCCGAGCTCTCGCTCGCGACGCTCGTGACAGCAGAGTTCTGCGACATGGAGTTCCCCTTGATCCTGATCGAGCCGTCCCCCGGCTCGGAATCGAAACCTAGCTGTCGAATCTCGACGGCGCTCAGTCAACCGATCGATCGTAGGTACGGAACTCGACCACGTTGCCGTCGGGATCGCGGACGTAGATGCCGTGACCCCAGCCCCGGGCCCCGAACAGCCGCAGTGGGCCCCGGACCACGTCGAACTCACCACCGGCAATGATCGACTCCAGATCGTCGTCGACCACCAGCGCGACGTGGTCCATGTTCACCCCATCGCCGCCTCGGTCGTTCTCCTGGAGGTCGATGATGGTGGTGGCGTCGATGCGCATCGAGACGAAGGGGGCTTCGCCGGCCCGCCATTCCTCGAGGCGAAGCGGCTCCAGTCCGAGCTTGTCCCGGTACCAAGCGGCAGACACCTCGGCGTCGGCAACACGCAGAACGATGTGATCCATGCCACTCACGACGATTCCCATGGTGGTGATCGTAGTCATCGGTGGTACACCACCCCGCAGTGCTCACCACAACCTGGGCCGATCGGGTCGCCTCGAAGTATCCATTCCACCTCGTGGCCCTGGGCGTCCTGCTCTACGGATCGGGACCTGTGCTCGCCCGTTCGTCGGACACCACCGGGCTCCTGCTGTCGTTCTGGCGCCTCTGGTTCGGCGTCGGGGTGTTGGCCATCGGACTGTGCGTGCACGCCCTGTCGGGCCGCGAGGTCGGGAGCCGACGTGGTTTCCAGTGGGCGGTGGCAGCCGGGGTGTCCTTCTCGCTCAACCAGGTGTTGTTCTTCAGCGCCATCAAACGCACCAGCGTCGTCGATGCCAGTTTGATGAGCACGCTCTCGCCGGTTGTCGTGGCCCTGTTCGCCATCCCGATGTTCGGCGAACGTCCGGCCCGGGGCTTTCGCCTGTGGTCGCTGGTGGCACTGGCCGGCGCCGTCTTCGTCGTGCTCGGCAGTTCGTCCGGGCCGGACGGGGATCCTCTGGGCATGGTGATGGCCGCGGGCAGCACCATCTGTTTCGCCGGCTTCTTCCTGATTTCCAAGCTGTGCCGGGACGACCTGGCGGTCGTCGCCTTCCTGACCACGGTGATGGGAACCGCCGCCGTCGTGGTGTCGGTGTTCGTCATGGTCAGCGGTGGGTCGCCGGGGAGTGTGAGCACCTCCGACCTGTGGACGGCGTTCGCCATGGCGATCGTGCCCGGGACGTTGGGCCACATCGCCATGACCTGGCCCCTGCATTACGTGCCGGCCAACATCCCGCCCCTCATGCGTCTGGCCGGACCGGTCGTGTCCGGCAGCATGGCCTGGGTCTTCCTCGAGGAGGGCATCACCTGGGTCCATCTGGTGGGCGGAGTGATCATCACGATCGGTCTGGCCGGTGCGCTTCGTTCCAAAGCTGGTCAGGCGCTGGTGGCGGAATCCAGGAACTGACGGCGGCTCAGGACTCCGAGCCCAGAGGATCGTCGGGACCGGGAGCACCCGAGGCCCAGACATCGAGCAGACGTTGGGCAGCAGCTACGAACAGCGCGGCCTGCTCCCGGTCCGCGGCCGCGGCATCCAGGCAAGCCAGCGTGTACTTCACCACGTGGGCGTCGTGGCTGACCGATGCGGCCGTGGCCAAGTCCGCGGTTCGACCCCGGAACTCGGCGTCGGTCATGGCCGAGAGCGGCGGGGGGCTGGGATCGAGCAGCCGGTCACCGAGAGCAGCCCGAAACCCGGCGACCTGGGAGGCAGCGATCGCCAACATCCGGGACGGATCCCTCGAGAAACCGACCAGGTCGAGCACAGCCTGTGGGAGCGTGAGGCAGTGCGTCCAGCCGTACCGGGCGTGCTCGGGCGTGTCCTCCAGCATGGATCGGGCTGCAACCCGCAACACGGCGGCCGCCGACTCCGGTGAGTACTCGGGGCAGTTCCGACGGAGGCGATCGATGCTCCCGTGATGTTGTTCCAGCTGATCGAGGATGGGATGGATGAAGGTGGAACCCGGGACACCGAGGAGTTCTTGCGACGAGAGGACATCGACGAGATCGGTGGTGGTGCCTCCACCGGGACCAGGTTCGTCGTCGAACCAGCGCAGACGCCAACCCGGTGCTCGGGCCAACTCGCGGGCCAAGGGTCGAAGCAACCTCACAGGCAGCTCGCCTCGGGGCGAGGTGCGACGCAGGAACTGGAGAAGGATCGGGGTGTGTGCCGCCGCTCCGGTCAGCGGCGCGACAGCGTCGACCATGTCGTCCAACAGTTGCGTCGTCGTGATGTGGCTCAGACCTCGGACCGCATTGTCGACCTCGTCGAGGTCGCCGTCTGCGATCACTCGCAGGAGCGTTGCGGCCGTGGACTTCTGGTTGCGAGGCAACCGGGCGAACACAGCGGGAGGGCCCGATGCCTCGTATTCGGCTGCGATGTTCATGATGTGGAGACGGGCCAGTTCCCTCGACTCGGGCCGGACGAAGGGAAGTAGTGCGGCCCTTGCCGCCAGTTCCAGCGGAGCGTGCAGGACGAAGCTGGCGGCCTCGTCCTGTCGGGGATCGGCAACCACCGCAGCCACCGCCCACACCAGTTCGGCATCGGACCAGTGCTCCACACCGCGATCCTGATAGGAGCGTCGCAGCGCGCGTCGGTCGAGACCGGTCACTACATGGTCGCCAATGGCGTCCTTGCTCATGGTCCGACGAGCTGGCTGAACCGTTGGGCATCGACGTTGCCACCGGAGATGGTGACCCCGACCCGAAGGCCACGCAGATCGACGGCGCCGGCGAACAATGCTGCCAGGGCCGAAGCACCCGAGGGCTCGACCACCAGCTTCATGCGTTCGAACAGGAAGCCCATCGTCTCGATGATCTGCTCGTCGGACACCGCCAGGAAGTCCTCGACCAGCGCGTTGTTGATGGGCCAGGTGAGATCGCCGGGCGCCTCGGTCTGCTGGCCGTCGGCAATGGTGCGGGGCACCGGGATGGACACGATGCTCCCCGCAGCACGGCTGCGCCGGTGATCGTCGCCCGTCTCGGGTTCCACGCCGAAGATGCGAATGCCGGGCTGTATGGTGCTGGCGGCAACCGCGCAGCCGGCCAACAGCCCGCCCCCACCCAGGCATACCACCACGGCATCCAGGGGACCGGCCTGGTCGAGCAGCTCGAGTGCGACGGTGCCCTGTCCGGCCATGACGGCGGGGTGGTCGTAGGGTGGGATGAAAACTCGGCCGGTCTCGGCCGCAATCCCGAGAGCGATCTCCGTGCGGTTCTGGGTGTACCGGTCATAGCGGACGATGGTGCCGCCGTAGCCTTCGGTGGCTGCCGCCTTGTTGGCCGGGGCGTCGTTCGGCATCACGACCGTGGCCGTCGTCCCGCAGAGGTGGGCGGCCAGAGCGACTGCCTGGGCGTGGTTACCGGAGGAGTTGGTGACCACACCGCGAGCCCGCTCGTCATCGGTCAGGCAAGCGACGGCGTTGTAGGCACCCCGGAACTTGAACGCTCCCGATCGCTGCAAGGACTCGGCTTTCAGGAAGATCTGGGCACCGAGTCGCTCGTCGAGCGTGCGCGACGTGAACACCGGGGTTCGATGGGCGACGCCTTCGAGCCGGTCGGCGGCGGCGAGCACGTCCTCGATGGTGATGGCCGGCGGATCGGTTTTCGATGCAGAGGTGACGGGTGCAGGCACGCCCAGATGTGTAGCACCACGACCATCGATACAACACGGTGAAACTTCCATGCAGTACGGATCACCCGACGGGGAGGCAACTCCGTCCGTTCGTGCACGGCAAGGACCGGGTGACGAGCGACATCGAGTGCGCTCCTGGCCGCGATGCAACGCAGTGCGATAGCGTCGCCGCCATGACAGGTCGCCTCCAGGGAAAAGTTGCGGTCATCACCGGAGGGAGCAACGGCATCGGGAGAGCGTGTGCCGACCGTTTCTCGGCCGAAGGTGCCCGGGTTCTGATCGCCGACCTCCTTCCCGAGCCGGGAAACATCGCAGTCGACGCCATCAACGCGGCCGGCGGTGATGCCCGATTCGTCGAGCTCGAGGCGGCGAGCGAGGAAGCAAACGAGGCGATGGCGGCAGCCGCTGTCGAGCAGTTCGGCACCATCGACATCGTCGTGACCGCAGCTGGCATCAGCAACGGCGACTACACCTCCGGAGATGTCGAGGGCGGCCTCAAACGCATGGCGCAGGCCGCCGAACGCAGCGCCGTCAACCCAGCGGCAGCTCTGCTCGAACTCGAACTCGACGACTGGCGTCGGGTGATCGACGTCAACCTGACCGGCACCCTGCTCGCCATCCGGGCCACGGCAGCCGTGATGCTCGACCAGGCCAAGCCGGGCTCGATCATCACCATTGCCTCCATCGCCGCCCGCGACCCGCTGTGGGGGTCCCCGAGCTATCCGGTGTCCAAAGCCGGTGTCTGGATGCTCACCAAGAACGCGTCGCGTACGTTGGCACCGCTCGGCATTCGGGTGAATTCGATCGGCCCCGGGTTCATCGACACCAACATGACGGCAGCGCTGGACCAGGTCGACCAGTATCACGACCTGATCATCGGGCTCACCCCGATGGGCCGCAAGGGCAAGCCCGACGAGATCGCCGGCGTCGCACTGTTCTTGGCCAGCGACGACGCCAGCTATGTGACCGGCGAGCTGATCCATCCCGATGGAGGCTGGTTCACCGGGTGACCACCAACCCGAAGCCGTCTCCTTCTCCGTCCGTCACTGCAACCATCGAAGCCACTCGCTCGACGGGTGTGCTCGTCGCCTCGGTCCTCACGACGGTGTCCAGCGTGTACCCGGCGTTCCTGGCCGGCGCGCTCGGGGTCGAACTCCGCAGTTCGTTGGGGATGACCGAGTGGTTCTTCGGTTTCGTGATCGGTGGCTTCTTCTTCGGGTCGGCGCTGGGTTCCACTGCGCTCGGTCGTCTCGGCGAACGGCTCGGGGCCCGTCGCATGATCACCTTCAGTCTGCTGACAACGGCGGCCGTCACTGCGTTCATCTCGGCGTTCGTGCGGTCCGGCCCGGTACTGATCGCCGCGTTGTTTGTCGCCGGCCTGGCCAATTCCTCGGGCCAGACGTCGGCCAACAAGCTGTTGAGTCAATCGATCAACCCGGCCCGACTCGGTCTGGCCATGGCCATCAAACAGTCGGGGATGCCCGGGGCGTCGTTGTTGGGCGGCCTGGCCGTCCCCATCCTGGCTCTCACCGTCGGCTGGCAGTGGTCCTATCTGTTCGCCACGGCTCTGGCCCTCGTTGCCCTGTGGGCCGTGCTGCGCTTCGCTCCCGATGACGGGCCGGCGGCAACGACCCAGCGTTCGGGCCCGACGCGGCCGGTCACCGCGCACCGGATCCTGGTGCTCGGCGCGGTCGCCGCCGGCTTCTCGTCAGCGGCCGCCGGCACCCTCGGCAACTGGGTCACCAGTTCGGCCGTGGACGCCGGCTGGTCCTCGGGCGCGGCCGGACTGCTGTTGAGTCTGGGCGCGGTCACCGGTATCTCCAGCCGGCTGCTCCTCGGTTGGCGGGCCGATCGCTCTCCTCGGCTCCCGATGCGCACCGCTGCCACGTTCCTGGCATGGGGGGCCAGCGGTGCACTGTTGTTGGCTCCCCGAGTCCAGTGGACCCACGTCGTCGCTGTCATGATCGCGTTCGGTGCCGGTTGGGGCTGGCCGGCGCTGTTCAACTTCGCCGTCGTGCGAGCCAACCCGTTGGCGGCGTCGGCCGCGACCGGCGTGACCCAGACCGGAGTCTATGTCGGCGTGTTCACCGGACCGATCGTCTTCGGTTTCATGGTCGATCACGTCAGCTACGCCGCCGGGTGGAGTCTGATCGCTGGCAGCATGTTGATCGGCGCCGCAATCATGTGGCGCCTCGCACCGCAGTTTCAGGACCCGGGCCAGGTGTCACTGAGTCGATAGCCCCGTGGCCAGGGGTCGGTCGGGTCGAGCCGGTGGGTCGTGGTCCCGGTCAGCCAGGCTCGACCGCTGATCCGAGGCGTGATCGTCGCCAGCTCCCCCATCTTGGACTCGGCCCCGATCTCACCCTCGAACTCGGAACCGATGATCGAGCGCATGCTCAGTCGGTCCCCCACCGCCATCCGCCCCTGGGCATGGAGCAGTGCCATCCGAGCCGACACCCCAGTGCCGGTCGGCGACCGGTCGAGCTTGCCCGGCTCGATGGCGACTGCGTTGCGCATGGTCAGCGTGTCGTCGGGCCCGCTCTCCAGCGGGCCGGCGAACTGGCAGAACGAGACATGGGTCCAATCGGGGTTGCCAGGATGACGAAACCCGAGTTGCTCGGTGGCGGCGGTGGTGAACTGCACTCCGGCGGTGGCCAGATCCCGGGCTTCGGAGGGGTCGAGCGCAAATCCGAGATCGGCGGCATCGACCATCACGAAGCTGTCGCCTCCGTAGGCGGTGTCGACCCGAACCGTACCGAAGCCTTCGACCTCGAGGTGGACATCGCGGCGATCGACGAAACTGGACACATTGGTGACGACGATGCGTTCCGCCTTGCCCCCTCGGCAATGGGCCTCGACATCCACCAATCCCCCGGGAGCTTCGAGTTTCAGTCGAGTGACCGGTTCGACCATCTCGACGACCCCGGTCTCCAACAGCACCGTGGCGACGCAAATGGAATTCGACCCCGACATGGGCGGCGTGTGAACGGGCTCCATGATGATGAACGCGGCGTCGGCATCGGGGTGAACGGGAGGAACCAGCAGATTGACGTGGCGGAAGACCCCGCCCCTCGGCTCGTTCAACACGAAGTCTCGCAGCGTCCCATCGTTGGCGATCCACCGCGACTGCTCCCACACCGTGGCCCCGGGTGGCGGTTCCACGCCCCCCACGATCACGTCGCCGACCTCGCCCTCGGCATGACAGCCAACGATCTCGACATTCAGCGAACGCACGACGGCCAGGCTAGGTCCGCTCTAGGACGATCGGCCGTGGCGCATGGGGACGGATCGGAGCAGGGAACGCGACTGTGTCGCCAGACGGCTGATGCGCACGCGCTGATCCGCCGATACACCGGCGAAATGCGCGTCATCGGGACGTGCGAGTGCCCGGAGGCCCGGTATCCACTGGCGGGGAGAACCGGACAGGCACGAATAGAGATAGCGGGCGCCTGTCTCGGATGCCTCCAACCGGGCGCACGCGACACCTCGACGGGTGTGACGTGCGGCCCCGACCGCATCGTGGGCGACCTGGCCGATGACGAAGTAGCGAGAGGCCTTGTCCAGAACCGGGGCGACCGCCGGAGCCAGATGCTCTGCGTCGAGTAGTTGCAGCAGCCGGTCGGGTTCGAGACGCGGGTCGTGACTGATGGCGGCAACGTCCAGCAGCCCGCTGATCCGGCCATCCGACCGACATGCGCTGATGGCGGCATTGACGAAGAGCCCTTCCAGGTTGAGCGTGCAGAAGCGGGGCCCGGGCTCGTCTCCGGAGTCGACGACCATGCCATCGGCCATGAGCCGGGGGGTCAGCCGCCTCCACCGTGCGCCGAAGTTGAGACTCTGGTGGAGGTCTATCTCGATGTGGGTCTCCGACACGAACACCAACTCCTTGGTGAACGAGTTGGCCCCATCACCCCATCGAGTCGACGGCCGGAGCCCGAGCCCCCGCAGCACCTCGGCCGAACGCTCGAGATCCCGAGGCAGCACCAGCAGGTCGATGTCGCCGCTGTCGCGCATCCGCACGTCTTCATGGACAGCGTGCGCGGTGGCCAGACCCTTGATGAGCCGCACGTCGATGCCTGCGGACTCGAGTTCGCCGATCACCCACTGAGCGGTTGCCTCCAACTCGACCACGGCCCGCATCGAGTCATGCGCCATCGTCGCCGCGCCGATTCGCTGGAGCGGAGTCACGGCCATGCCGTTCTCGATCGCCTTCCACAACAACCCGGCGATCCGATCGCTGACCGCGGCATCGGTCAGTTGCTCCCATTCCGTACCGATCAGTGGCCCCTGACCCGCTGGGGGCAACGTGACCGCCAGGTCGGGCACCGCCCAACCCATCATGTCGGCGACGAGTCGCTCACGCTGATCGGTCATGGTCGTCCTTCGTGCGACGACGAAAACTCGCCGCCGTCTCACCCTTCAGCTCGCGCACCTTCGGTTCCCGGGCTGAGGTCGCCGTGATCAGGCCGAAGGGCGTCTCGCGAACGTGCACCCGTGATCTCAGCATGTGGCACCCTCGGACATCATCGATTCGACGAACGCAACGAGTTGGTGTTGCGTCGAAGTCATGCGCTGCGCTCGATCGGTGCCGAGGGCCAGACGTCGGGCAGGCAGCGTGGCCAGCATCTCGAGCAACTCGGCAAGACTGTCATCTCGACCGGGAATCGATCCGGCCACCGCCTGATTCCGTAGCAGGCCCTGAATGAGCTCGAGGCGCGAGATCGATTCGAGTCGGCTGTCGGCCTCTACGCCGTGATCGACCTCGAGAATCGCCACCGCCTCATGCCACCCACCGATACGGGCGAACTCCCGGACCGATCGCCTGGTCCGGTGATCGACTCGGCTCGAGGCAGCGGCCCGATGTGAATCCGGGATGGCCTCGTCCGGGACCGAGAGCACCCTCGGCAGACCCAGCACCTGCACAGGGCCCGGCCCGCGCCGGGCGAAGGTGACATCATCGCTGTCGACCGACCACCCCATCGCCAAGCACGCCGCCGACGTCGTCGACTTTCCCTTGCCCGACTCACCGATGAGCAGAAGTGGACCGGCCGGACTGTGCACGATGCCGGCACGGAGCGCGTTCCATCCCATCTGCCAACCCAGATGTCCCATCACCGCCATGAACGGGTCGTAGGGATCGTCGCTGTCATCGTCGGAGCGGTGCAGGACGAATCTCGGTCCGCCACCGACCAGGACGCCGGATCGTGTTTCGGCCCACATGCCGTCCAGGTTCCACTGTGCCTGCATTCCGTCGACGTCGAACGTGTCGTCGGGAGCGGCCGGCGCGGCAGCGTCCGACGAACAGAACACGAAGTCGACCTTGCCGGGTCGGCTGGCACGTTGGACATCAGAGGTCAGGAACGACCGAAGATGTCGATCCAGGACCGGAGAGTGGTGCAGAACGACCTCGACCGTGACGCCACCGAAGTCGACCCACCACGGAGCGATGGGAGCCGATGCTGGATATCGGATGGTGGAGAGCGAACTCATCGAAGTCCCTTCAGGGCAGCGATCGGGAGCAGTCGCGCCAGCATGACCACGATGCAGCCCTGCGCGACGCGTCCCCAGAGCCGAGGCGACATCGGTCCGACCGCCCGAGCGAGTGGTCTCGGCCCGTCATCGGTCGCGATTGCGGTGGCGACGCCAACCACGTGTGTGCGGTCGACCACAGGATCCAGGGCCCGTCGGTTGTCTCCGAGAAAGTGACGTCGGTCGCCCCGACGAGCCACCAATCGATGGACGACCAGGTGATCGTCGTCTCCGACGAAGACGGCGACCTCGCCGACGCGAGGCGTTGCATCGACGTCGACCACGACCCGGTCGCCGTTGTGGAGGGTCGGCTCCATCGAGTCGCCCGACACGGCGATGGTGCCCTGGCGACACAGGGCCGTGAACAACTCGACCCGTGACGACGGCGACAGCAACGTCACGTCAGACCTCGACCTGGACCAGTCCGACCGCCGCGGCGGCCGTCAGGAATTCCTCGACATCGCCGGCCACCGTGGCGCGGTCGGCATCGGGATAGGCCGAACAGCAATGGCCGACGATCTCGTCGAGGGTGCACCGGGTGGCCAGACCGGCCCAGATGACGCCGGCGACTTCATTGACGGTGATCATCTGCTCGGTGGCCCGGTCGACGATCACGACGTGCCCGTCGACGTTCATCTCGAACGTGTCGTCGATCCGCACGTATCGCGATGTGGTGTCCGTTGCTGCTTCTTTCATGGTGCTACCTCCTGGGAATCCGATTCCAGTGCTGGGTCGGGAGTGGGCGACGGGCGATTGCTTCGCCCCGGCAGTTCGACGATGAGATCCGGCCGGAATCGACGGGAGTCCTCGTGCGTCACGACGACGATCGCGGGACCTCCACCGGCCAATCCGGCCACCACTGCGGCGACGGCCTCTGCGTCGAGATGGTTCGTCGGTTCGTCGAGCAACAGCGGCGCCGGACGCCGCACCAACGCTTGAGCGATGGCGAGCCGTTGCCGTTCTCCTCCTGACAGGCGAACCGATCCTGCCCCGAGTCGGGTGTCGAGGCCGTCGGGGAAGGCGGAGAGGATCCGGTCGAACCCCGTCACCGCGAGCGCATGCCCCAACGAATCCGGCGTCACCTCGTGATCGCCGTAGTCGAGGGCCTCCCGAATCGTCTCGCCGGCCACGATCGCCTCCTGGAACACGACTCCCACCTGCCGATGGAACTCGGCCTGATCGATCTGCGCGAGCGGGCGTCCGCCTATGCGGATCTGGCCGATCGTCGGCTCGTACAATCCACACAGCAACCGGACCAGGGTCGTCTTTCCCGCACCGTTCGGGCCACGGACAACGGTCACGGTGCCCTGTCGAATGCAGAACGAGACATCCCTGAGTACCGGTGTCGCTCCATGATCGAACCCCACGGCATCAACCTCGATGGTCAGATCGTCTCCCAACGGTTCGTTCCCCGGAGCAACTGCGATCTCGGCCATGCGTCGAAGTGCCGTCAACCGGTCTCGGGCCAACCGTCCCGCCGCGATGCTCGGCATGGACCGGACCGTCGTGTCGAGCGATGGCCGGATCAGGGCCACGGCTGCATAGAACGCGAAGAGTTCACCGAGCGATCGAGAGCCGTCGATCACGCCCACGCCACCGACGACCAGCACGGCCAGGGCCGACAGGACGACGACGCTCTGCAGCGCCCACTGGTAGGAGCTGCGAGCCAGATCGAGTCGGAC
>CALACD010000069.1 GCA_937890445.1 uncultured Acidimicrobiia bacterium
GACCCCATCACGTCCTTCGAGATCGAGTTGCGCAGCTCGGGCCAGGTCGTCGCGGTGACCGGAGCCGGCGCGACCTCCTACCAATGGGCCGACCTGACGAACGGGATCGCCCAGGAGTTCCGACTGCGGGCCGGCAACCGAGCGACGCAACCCGGCCCGTGGGGTGCCTGGTCGACGCCGGTGACACCCTGCTCGGTGCCCGATCCGCCGGTGGCTCCAGCCGCCGCTCGCGGCGATCGCGTGGCAACGGTCGGTTGGGTTGCTCCCGAGGACCAGGGCTGTGCCATTCTCAGCTACAACATTCGGGCCAACGGCTCGACCGTCCAGACCATCGGTGCCGGAGCCTCCAGCCACATCTTCACCGGGCTGAGCAATGGCAGCACCTACTCCTTCGAGGTCCAGGCCATCAACGAGGAAGGTGCCGGCCCCTGGAGCGCGCCATCCGCCCCCGTCGTACCGGCCGGACCACCCACCGCCCCGACCATTGCTGCGGCCACCGCCACCGGACTCGGGCAGATCACCGTCACCTTCGGCGGTGCTGCCGCCAACGGGACCCCGCTGACCGGGCACGAGCTGTCGATCAACGGCGGCAACCCGGTGGGTCACGCCACGACGACCTTCGTCGCAACCGGCCTCGGAGCCAACACCAGCTACTCCTTCCGAGTTCGATCCTGCAACGCCGTGGCCTGCGGACCCTGGAGCGGTAGCAGTACCGCCACCACGTGGGGCCCGCCGTCGTCGCCAGCCGCAGTCAGCGCCACGGCCGGAAACTCGTGGTGGAGGATGACCTGGTCGTCACCCCCAACCACGGGCGGAGCGCCAGTGACCGACTACCAGTACCGAGTCGATGGCGGCACCATCATCAGTCTCGGCCCGTCCACGTTCCAGCTGGACCTCGCCGGGCGACCCAACAACGTCTCCATCTCCGGCGATGTCCGAGCGTGCAGCGCCGTCGGGTGTGGACCGTGGGCAGGGGCGGTGGCAACACCGACGGCTCCCCCGCCCACCGTGACCATCTCCGTCGGCAACTCCTACTCCGGAGCGGGATGCGTCGGAACCTGCAGTTACGTGCGAGTGACGGCCCGCAACCTGACTCCGGGGGTTCCGGTCAGCATCACCTGCCATTCCAGCCTGGCCGGCCAGTTCCTCTCCACGACACGGACGACTGCGGCCGATGGCTCACTCGACCAATCCCCGTGCTTCTACGGCTACCCGGGCGAGACAGTTTGGGTGGTGGTCGCCGGGACCACCTCGAACGCACTGACCTGGCTGTGACAGCACCTCCGAACACTCCGAACTCCGAACCTCCACCCTCCGAACTCTGAACCTCCACCCTCCAAACCAGCGACGACGAAACGGCTGAATCACGATGACCACGACCGACAAGCCCGACGAGACCACGACCCGAGACCCAGGTTCCGACCGACCATTCCCAGGCGACGGGTCACCGACGGCTGATGCCGCGCAGGTCGACGGGTTCGCCAAATGGTTCAACGAGCTGCTGAGCAATGTGGAAATCGTGATCAAGGGCAAACGTGACGAAGTCGCGATGGCCTTGGTTTGCTTGTTCGCCGAGGGACATCTGCTGATCGAGGACGTGCCGGGAACCGGCAAGACCGCTCTGGCCAAGACGATCGCCGCGTCGATCGACGGGACCTACAGCCGCATCCAGTTCACCCCGGACCTTCTTCCGTCGGACGTCACCGGCGGCCTGGTGTACCACCAGAAGGACGGCTCCTTCGAACTGCATCGAGGTCCGGTCTTCGCCAACGTCGTCCTGGCCGACGAGATCAATCGCGCCTCACCCAAGACCCAGGCGGCACTGCTCGAGGTCATGGAGGAGCAGCAGGTCACGGTCGGGAACGAGTCCAATCCGGTACCACGCCCCTTCATCGTCATCGCGACCCAGAATCCGGTCGAACAGGCGGGTACCTACCGTCTGCCCGAAGCCCAACTCGATCGGTTCCTGATGCGGACCTCGCTCGGCTACCTCGACGAGGACGATGAGGTCGACGTCCTGCGGACGGCGACCCAGCCCCCGCTCCTCGACCCGGCCGAATCCCGGAACCAGAGCGGGAACGCCATCCACAGCGAGAACGCCGTCAACCGCGTGCTCCCGATCGATGGCGTGGCCGAGATGATCCGGGTTGCCGGTCGGGTCCACGTCGACGAGCGTTTGCAGCGATACATCGTTCAGGTCGTCGCCATGACTCGCACGATGCCCGAGCTGCGCCTCGGAGTGTCGACCCGAGGGGCATTGGGCTTGTTGCGATGCTCACGAGCCCTGGCTGCCTCGCAAGGACGCGAGTACGTCAAGGCCGACGATGTGAAGATCCTCGCTCCCTCGATCCTGGCGCATCGCATGCTGCTCACCTCCGATGCCGAACTCAAGCGCGTCGACTGCCGCCAACTCGTCGACCGCGTTCTCGACACGGTCGACGTCCCTACAGCGACTCGAACCCACTGACCTCGATGTCGGCCACCCATCACCCGAATGCCGACCAGCGAGCCGGCACCGACGAGCCGGTTCCCACCACCGGTCCACTGCTGACCCCACAGGGCAGAGCAATGGCATTCCTGGGTGTCGGTTCCTCGGTCGCCGGATGGTGTCTGGGTTGGGTGGAGCTGATGGTGCTCGCAGCCGGTTGTCTCCTGGCCTTGGCGTTGGCGATCCCGTTCGTCATCGGCCGGGTTCGGGTCACGATCGTCCGTTCGCTCGAAACGGAGCGGGTCACGGTCGGCGACACGGCTCGTGTGACGCTCCAGATCTCCAATCCGACCAAGGCTTCGCTGGGCACCCGAATCATCGAGGAACGC
The DNA here is from genome assembly GCA_937890445.1 of uncultured Acidimicrobiia bacterium. Classification (GTDB taxonomy): domain Bacteria; phylum Actinomycetota; class Acidimicrobiia; order Acidimicrobiales; family SZUA-35; genus JAHECQ01. Next base: position 2,818 of record CALACD010000069.1, read on the forward strand.
GTCGCCCATCGCCCGGTCCCGATCGATGTCACCGGTCTCCGCCCCGCTGCCAGCCACGAGGTCGTCCTCGACCTTCCGACCGATCGCCGAGGTGTCATCCCGATCGGTCCGGCCGTCGCCGCCAAGAGCGACCCCTTGGGATTGTTGCGAAGAGAGGTCCGGCACGTCGGCGTCGATCAGTTGTGGATCCACCCCCGAGTCGTGGCGCTCGAGCCGGTGCCGGCCGGAGCATCCAAGGATCTCGACGGGCCGACCTCGGACACATCACCGGCCGGCGACGTATCCTTCCACGCGCTTCGCGCCTACGAGATCGGCGACGATCACCGCCACGTGCACTGGTTGTCGACGGCGCGTACCGGACAGTTGATGGTGCGGCACCATGTGGACAATCGGCAGCCGTATCTGACCGTCCTCCTCGACGACCGTGCGACCAGCCACACCGCGGAAGGCTTCGAGGTCGCCGTCGAGATCGCTGGATCACTGGCCGTGAGCTCGCTCGATCACCGACAACCTGCGTCGCTGGTGGTCGGCGACCGTACCCTGTTGGGTCGCTTCACCCGAGCCGGCCGACAAGAGGTCCTCGATGGTCTTGCCCTGTGCATCCCGCGACCATCGACGACGTCGTTCGAGCCCCGGTCCCACCTTCGGTCCGTCATGGCGGCCGAGATCGACACCTCGGTCGTGGTCCTCGTCACCGGCGCGCTGAACGCCGACGAGATCCTGCACCTGACCCATGGCGTTGTTGGTTCCGACGTTCGGATCGTCGTGGTGCGGGTCGACGAGGAAACATCCGAGCCAGTCGTCGTTCCCTCCACCACAACGATCACCACGTCATCGCTCGATCACTTTCGTCTGGCCTGGAAGCAGGGCCTGACCTGAGGACACGATGGTGGTGAAGCAGCCTCGGTCGACCACCGAGACCCTTCGGCACCGGCCGAGACGCCCCGACCGCCATCTCTCGGTCGTCGTGTTCTTGGCCGCCACCTCCACCCTTGGTTTCGCAGGCACCGTGCGGGGTTGGGGCTTTCTGACCTCGAGCGCACTCGGCGCAGCGGGGGCCGGCCTCCTGGCACTGGCCGCCCGGGAGCGCCGCTGGTTGACGGGAGAAGCAATCGCAGTATCGGTGCTCGGGTTCGCGGCCCTCGGCGGCATCGCTGCGGCCGGGGTGCCCAGTTCCTCGGGATACACCACCTTCCTCGTCGGTCTCGTCGACGGCTGGTCGACGATGCTGTCCAGTACCGCACCCGCTGATCTCACCCCGGAATTTCGGGTGCTGCCCTATGCCCTGTCGTGGGGTGGCGTTCTGATCGGAAGCGAGATCCTGCGACGAGGTCGCCACTCGATCCTGGCGATCATCGGACCATTGACGACCTTGGCCCTCACCACCCTGATCACCGTCGAACATGTCGGCCTGGGCAAGGTCCAGGGCATGGCCTACCTCGCCGGAACCATGGTGTTGGCCCAGGTGGGCTCGACCTCGACAGCTCGACGCCGCTCGAGCATGGTCGGTTCGATCGGGATCGTCGTGCTGCTGGCACCGATCATCGGACCGAATCTCCCGCTGATGGAGGGTCGAGACCGCTTCGACCTCCGTCGATTCCAGGACCGGCCCTGGAATCCGCTGGATCTACCCAGTCCACTGGTCACGTTGAAGGCCTCGCTCAAGGACGGCCGCAGCGACGACGTCGTGTTCGTCGTCACCTCGGCCGAGCCCATCCAACGGTGGACGCTTGCCGTTCTCGGTGACTACAACGGCGTCGTCTGGTCGGTGGCCGACGAAACCCGCTCCGCTTCTGCTTCGTTCGAGCCCGTGGACACGACCTTTCCTGACGCTCCGAGTGACATCGCATCGAACCCGGCGGTGAGCTACCGACTCGACTTCGCTGAGGCCAGCGGACCGTGGGTACCGATCGCAGGCTGGCCCATGGCCGTCGAACCCACGACCGGGCCCGGGTTGGACCTTCGTCTCAACCGTGCCACGGGCACCCTGGCCTCGCCCACCGGCATCGAGCAGGGCGAGGCCCTGATCGTTCGCTCGATGCCACGACCCGAACTCTCGAACCGAGAGATCCAGTCCGCCCGCTTGGTCTCGAATGACCTCGATGCCGAGCTCGACCTCGTTCCTCCCCATGTTCGCAACGTGGCCGGCGACCTGTTCGAAGGAGTCGATGCCGGAACCGACCGGGCACTGGCCCTGTCGAACACCTTCCTCCAGCAAGGCTTCTACGACGACAGCGAGCGCGTCCGACCCGGGCATTCGCTGGCCCGACTCGACGAGTTCCTCGAGGAACCGGATCGATTCGTGGGGTACGCAGAGCAGTATGCGGCAGCGGCCGGAGTGCTGGCCCGCGTCGGCGGCGTCCCGACTCGGGTCGTCGTCGGCTACGTCATCCCCGCCGAGCGCTACGAGAACGAGGTCGCCGAAGTCAAAGCCGACGACATCGCCGCGTGGATCGAGATCCAGACGGTCGAGCACGGCTGGATACCCGTCACCGTCAGCCCCGATCGAACACGAGAACCCCAGCAGGACCAGGTCGGGATCACCATCAAGGACGTCGTCGTTCCCAACCCGCCGCCTCCTCCCCCGCCGCCGCCCGACATCGGACAGACCACCTCGCGCATCGACGACACGGACGCACCCGACGACGACGAAGACGTGCAACCGGCGCCATCGCTGCTTCGTTCGGTTCCCGCGCCCGTCGTGGTGGCCGCTACTGCGGTGACCGTGCCGGGTACGTTGATCGGCGCACTGGCGACCACGGTGATGGTGACCAAAGCCCGACGCCGCCGACGTCGTCGAGCCGGCGTCACACCCGAAGCCCGCATCAACGGTGCTTGGCAAGAGTTGCTCGATCGCTGTTCCGAAGCCGGTCTGCCGACGCGGCCCAGCACGACCCCGATGGAGACGGTGCGGGCTTTCGCCGAGACCGACCCGACCGCAGCCGCCCTCCGGTCCGAACTCGAGGCCGTGGCCGAAGAGGTCGATCGAGCCGCCTTCCATCGGCACCAACCCACCGCCGAGCGGGCCGATGGCGTGTGGAGCATCTGTGATCACACCATCGACGAGCTGTGGAGCACCCGTTCTCGGTGGCAGCGGGCCTGTATGCACACCGACCCCCGATCGTTGTTGCCCCCGACCCGGTTGCGACCACGACCCCACCGCACCACGGATGCTCCGAGGAGAAGCTGAGATGATCGACCCGGACCGAATCGACCGAGACGATGACCTGACCATCGACGGCAGCGACCTGTTGGCCGAACTCCTGGCCAACCGGTCGCCGACCGAGCTGCCACCGCCCGAACCATCCGACCCCGAGGTCGACGATCTCACCCTCGGTGGTACCGATCTGTTGGCAGAGATCATGATCGCCCGTCAGGTGGTGGGCCACCGTGAGCCCACCGAGTCCGCTGCCCGCGGGATCGAGGACGCCGATGGGCGGTGGCGGCCTCAACTCCGACGTTCCGACCAGACGGCGTCGAGAACCGAGCAGCCTGCTCCCGGGATCGGCCTGCTTCAGAGAACCATCGTGGCGGTGGCCTGCCTCATCGGGCTCGGGGCCGGGGCCTGGGTCTGGCACGCGTTGGACGACCGGGCCGACGATGCGGTGACCCGTCAGACGTCGCCGACGACGCCTCCCCCGGACCAGTCATCTCCCCCGGACCAGTCATGAGGTCGGCCCACCATGGTCCGACAGCTCGGCACGAGATCGCCGGCCGACTCCACGACCACGAGCAGACCGCTGGGGAGGGCGAGGAAGACGAGGACGAAACCCTCGAGACCAGCGACGACCGCATGTTCGAGGCGTTGCGAGGCGAAGCCCGAACACCCGGGACCGAGGTGGCGGACTGGGGAGCTGCCAGCGGCCAGGGCTCGGTTCGACAGCGCAACGAAGATGCCTGGGGCCAGTTGGCCGAACAGGTGTTCGTCGTTGCCGACGGGATGGGCGGCTACGAAGGTGGAGATCTGGCTGCACAGACCGCCGTTCGAGCCGTGCTGGCCTCGATCGGAACCCGGGGTGTCCCCGATTGGAACGCCGCCGTCGTTCGGCTGAACCAGCAGGTCCGCATCGCCGCCCGGGCCCGTGGTTTCGACCGAGCCGGCACCGCGATCGCCCTTGTCAGCCTGGTGAACGGCGTGCTCACCGTCGTGAACGTGGGCGATGTGCGGGTGTATCGGCTCCGCCACGGTCGCCTCGTCCAGCTGACCCGGGATCACACCATTCGAGCAGAGCTGCTGGCCACCGGGGCCGATCTCCGGCCGTATGTGCATCGGCGAGGAATCCTCGATGCGCTCACAAGACACCTCGGAAGTGCCGATGAGACGGGGGTGCCCGACGTGACTTCCCTGGTGCCAACCGCAGCGGACCGCCTGCTGATCCTGACCGACGGCGTCCACCAGCAGGTGACCGCTCCGGAGATGGCGGCGGCGGCCGAGATGTCGTCCTGTGACGACGCAGCCAGAACGCTGGTCGAACTGGCCGACACCGCCGGCGGTCTCGACAACGCAACTGCCGTGGTGATCTCACTCCAGGCCGCCAACCCGCACCCGACGATTCCGGGCTCGACCCACCAGGCACCACACGTCGCGGCCGAGCATCGTGGGCGGGCGGCCGAGCATGGTGGGCGGGCGGCCGAGCATCGTGGGCGGAAGGAACGGTTCTGATGAGCTACGAATTCACGCTACAAAGCGCCCCCGGCACTGGTCTGCTCACACGCAAGGCCATCTCTCTCCTGTACGTTCCCGACCCCGGAGATGGCGTCGAACAGCTCCTGACCGCCTTCGTCCACGCCGACGACGGCACCGAGTTCGAGGCCCTGGCCGAAGCGTTGATGCTCAACGACTTCACGTTGCCTCCCTTCGCCTGTGTCGTCGCCAGTGAGCGAATCTCGCTGCGAGTGTTCGGCAATGTGGAACTACGCACCGACCAACGATCGGTGCCCATGATCTCGGGCGCCGGTTCCACCACCTGGGTCGACCATCTGGTTCACGGATCGCCCGACGCGGCACAGATCGCCGTAAGCGACGAGAACCTCGACGTTCGCACCGACATCGTTCTCGGTACCGTCCACGCCGGTGGGTTCAATCTGTTGCTCACCTCGCTGGCCATGGCTTTGCTGCCGACCGATTCCGATTCGGCCACCGATGAGGATTCCGAGCTCGATCAGGGCCCCGACAATGGCGTCAACAATGGCGTCAACGAGGCTGCCGACGATCTTGTCGACGCCGAAGCCGAAGCCATCGAAGAGCTCGACGCCGAAGCCATCGAACGGCTCGTCGCCGCCGCAGCCGCTCCTGCGACATCGGCCGATCGCCCCAGCCCGGTGTGGGGACCCGGTTCGCGTGTCTCCATCTCGGAGCTCGAGCGATCGGCGGCAGCCGGGCAGAGCGAACTCATCGACTACGTCCTCGGCGCCCTCGGAAGCACCGACCGCCGCACGCGCCCCTTCGACATCCAACCGTCGCCGGGCTCGATCGACGCAGGCTCACCGGACCGCACCGAGCACGCAGTTCACCCCGACTCCGAGCCGCCGATCGAGCGCGGGATCCGGGTTCCCAAGCGTGCTGCCAGCATCAAGATCGCAGCCGACGATGACACGACCCTCGAGCCCGACGACAACACGGCCACCGCCACCGAGCAATCAGCCCCCGAGCCCGAACCGGACTCGGCCGACGAGATGCCGAGACGACCGCCGCTGAACCGGCGTCCGACGCCGGCCGAGCCCGTGCGAACCGTCGAGATCATCGACGACGACAACAACGACGACGTGCCCGAATCCGAGGTGGCGGAGAAGCCGTTCGACAGCAAGCGAGCCATCAAACCCAAGATGGCCGGTCGACGCCACGAAGACGGTCGGCCCATGGTCCGCAGCCGACTCTGCACCGATGGCCATCCCAACGACCCGCTTCGCATCACCTGCGATGTGTGCAGCATCTTCCTCGAACCCGGCGAAGACGCAGTGTCGCTGATCCCCCAGCCGTCCCCGGGCCGACTCGTCTTCGACGACGGCTCGATCCTCCCGTTGATCGAGGACATCGTGATCGGTCGCAGTCCGAAACGATTCGCCGACAGCGGCGGCTTCAGCCCTCACGCCACGACCGGTGACCGCGTCTCCCGAGCCCACCTCTCGTTGCGTCTCGACCACTGGGATGTGCTGATCGAGGATTGCGGATCACGCAACGGTTCGGTTGTCGTCGACGCCGAAGCCGGTCAACCCGTCGGCCTCGTCCCCGGCACCCCACTACTCATCGAACCGGGCGCAACCGTGTACTTCGGCTCCCGCTCGTTCGTCTTCGAACGCCACGACGAGAGCAGTGACATGGAGACCAAGCCTTCGGTTCGCAAGGCCAACGCATGACCGACGTGCTCGACACGACCGCGGGGGCGCACACAAGCGGCCAGCTGCTGGTCGATTTCTGCGGCGAGGAACACCTCCTCACCGAACACGACCGCTTCACCATCGGCCGGCGCGCCGATCTCTGTATCGACGACAATCCCTACCTCCACCGACGACTCTGCCTGATCGAGCAACGGGTCGGTCGCTGGTGGCTGCACAACATCGGCGCCCGCATCCCGTTGGTCGTGCGGGATCTCACCAGTCGTTCCCAGGTCACGCTCGCTCCGAATCGGGAATTGGCGCTGTCGTTTCCCAACGCCACCGTGCACTTCAGCGCCGGCAGGAGCAACTACGAGATCGGGCTGACGGTCCTGGCTCCTGTCCTTCGCGATGTCACCGTCGACCACGGGTTCGGCGACGACGACACCAGCGCGACCATCAGCCTGGCCGACCTTCCCCTCACCGACGACCAGCGGCGGCTCATCGTCGTGCTGGCCGAGCCGGCCCTGCGCACGGGGGGCACCGACATCGTCCTGCCGGCCAACAAAGAGGCCGCAGCTCGCCTGGGCTGGACCATCACACGATTCAACCGCAAGCTCGACAATGTGTGCGACCGGCTGACCAAAGCGGGCGTGAGCGGGCTTCGAGGACACATCGGCGAGACCGCGGCCGACCGGCGAGTCCGCCTGGTCGATCACGCCGTCCAGTCCGGCCTCGTCACCTACGACGACCTCGCCCTCCTCGACTGACCCATCTCTTCCCAGGACCCCAGCCCCGCCCTCTGGGGCGCGAAGGTGATGCGCAGGGTCGCGTTCGTAGGCAACCTCCGATTGGTTGCGGGCGGTGGTTCGGGGGACAGCTCAGATGGCGCCGGAGTCTCGGAGGGCCGCGATCTCGTCCCAACCGAACCCCACCTCGAGCAGGATCTCCTCGGTGTGCTGGCCCAGCTCGGCCACCTCGGTGCCCCACCGTGTCGGCGTGTCGGTCATGGTGATGGGCGAACCCAACACCTTGCTCACACCCCACGTGTCGGGAATGTCGACCACGTAGTTGTTGGCCGCCGTCTGCGGATCGGCAACCACCTCGGCATGCGTACGAACCTTGGCGAATCGTTGCCCCGCCTTGGTCAGACGCTCTTCCCATTCGGCCACCGGCCGCTCCTTGAAGATCGCGCCGAACACCTCGAACAGTTCCTCGCGAATCTCGGGCGTCGCCAGGTACGTGCCGAACCGCGGATTGTCGTGCAGCTCCGGATGTTCGGTGGCCTCGACCATGGCGTCCCACAGATGATCGGGACAGCCGGCGATGGCGAGCGCCCCACCATCGCCGGTCTCGAACACCCCGTAGAGCGCGTGCACCAGCGGATGCCCGCCGTTGGTGCGACCGACCACCTCGCCCGTCATCATGTAGTGCGTGAACTCGGTCGCCTGAGCCCACACCTGCCCCCCCAGCAACGACACGTCGACCCGCTGGCCTCGGCCCGTACGTTCCCGGGCGAAGAGCGCGGCCAAGATGCCGGTCTGGAGGTTCTGCGAACCACAGTGATCGGCCATCAGAAAGCCCGTCGGTGCCACCGGTAGGCCGTCATAGCCGCTCGATGCCACGCTCCCGCCGTAGGCCTGACCCACCATGTCGGCTCCCTCTCGGCTGGCGTCGGGCCCGGCCGGCCCCAGGAACGAGCCGGCGGCCCAGATCAAGCGAGGATTGATGGCGGCCAGATGCTCGTAGCTCAGGCCCCATTCCTCCAACGTGCCCGGCTTGAAATTGGACAACAACACATCGGCGGTCTCGACCAACTTCTCCAGGACGGCTTTGCCGTCGGGAACCCGCAAGTCGACCGTGATGCTCCGCTTTCCCCGGTTGCATGCAATGAACACCGACGAGTGCTCGATCCCGGGCACGAGTCCGATGTGACGGCCGACGTCACCGATCTCGGGCAACTCGACCTTGATGACCTCGGCGCCCAGGTCGTGCAGCATTGCCGCTGCCTGTGGCCCTTGGACCAGCGTCGACAGATCGAGTACTCGTATACCCTCCAATGCTCCAGCCATGGAATCTCCCATCTCGTGACCGGTCGCCGTTCGACGGACCGCTACCTCAGGACGACCTGACCGTAGCGTTTCTTCCCGTGACTGCGCAGCCGGCGGCACAACTCCCTCGGACTCCCTGAGACTCGCTCCGAACCGCCACGCAAGCCGCTACCGGCCACTCAGACGAGGGGCAATTTGGCCAGCACCGTGGTGCCCTCATCGGACAACATCCGGTCGGTGCGGACGATCTCGATGCTCATCACGGTGACGTCGACGTCGCCCGGTGCTGGACCAGGCCACCAGCCCCGCCCCTCGAATCGGACCACCCTGGCATAACTCAGCGTGTCACGGAGGCGCCGACGCAGACCCCGTCGCCGAACACCGAAGGCGCGGTACACGGCTCGCCGAAGATACTGGAAATGCCAGTCGTGCTCGCACCACAGATACAGCGAGTCAGCCGAACACCCCAATCCTCGTATCAGTACCCTCGGAGCCTCCAACTGCTGCATCTGCAGCACCTCCATCGCGGTGTCGATGTCGACCGTGGCGCGATCGAGCCACGCCACCGTGACGTGCACGGTGTCGGGCGGATACAGATAGCTCTCGTCACCGACCTCGATCCGGGGAACCGCCACCGCCGGAACGCGGGTCACGGCCGACAAGTACCCCGAACCACCGATCTCGGGGATCCGACTGCGTCGCAGCGGGAATCCGACCCGACTCACCATGCCGATGACTGCGAACACCACTCGCTGGGCCCATGCGGGCAAGGTGCTGAGCATGACCACTCGACGATGCATACCGGTCACCTGGGGGCCAACGGGTTCGATGATTGCATGAGGACTCGGAGCGGCTCGACTCGATGTGGTGAACGCAAGGCCGATCTGACGTGAGAGTATTGCTGGAAAGGACGTCCCCATGACGCATACCCCTCCTCCTCCTCCGCCGGCAGGATCGTCCCACCCCGATCTCGCCCACCCCGACCTGCTCGCACAACCCACGCTGGTGGTGAATCAGAAGGCCAGGTTGATCGAGGTCAGCAACACCTACGCCATTCTCGATGGCGACGGCAGCCGCATCGGTGACGTTCGACAGATCAATCAGTCAACGGCGAAGAAGATCCTCCGGCTACTCGGCGATGTCGACCAGTTCCTGACCCACGAACTCGAGATCGTCGACCTCGTCGGTCAGCGGGTGCTGCACATCAAGCGCCCCAGGAAGGTGATCAAGTCCCGCTTCGAGATCAGCGATGCCGCTGGCAACCTGTTGGGTGAGATCCGCCAGGAGAACATGATCGGCAAGATCCGCTTCGCCCTCAACAGCAACGGCCAGACGATCGGTTCGCTCAACGCCGAGAACTGGCGGGCCTGGAACTTCTCGATTCGCAACCATGTCGACGAGGAAGTGGCTCGCGTCACCAAGACGTGGGAAGGCTTGGCCAAGACGATGTTCACCACCGCCGACAACTACGTGGTCCAGATCCAGCAACCCGTGGCCGAACCGTTGCGGAGCCTGGTGGTAGCCGCGGCCCTCACGATCGACACGGCGCTCAAGCAGGACTCGCGCGGTTTCAACTAGGACCGTTGCGAGCGCTCGGGTTTCAGG
>CALACD010000070.1 GCA_937890445.1 uncultured Acidimicrobiia bacterium
CGAGACGGCCAGTCCCAACAACCCCATTGGGGCCAAGGGCATCGGTGAGTCGGGGACCATTGGTTCCACCCCGGCCATTCACAACGCCGTCGTCGACGCAGTGTCTCATCTCGGCGTGAAGCACATCGACATGCCCCTCACCTCCATGGCGGTGTGGAAGGCCATCCAGGCCGCGAGCTGAGGCCTTCCCAGGAAGACTCGACAACGACCCGACGGAGCCTGCTCCGTCGGGTCGTTTCTCGTTCCTCTGCCCGTTCGTGGTGCGGTGCTCGTTCGTCGGGACAGAGGTCAGGAGCTGCACGAGAGCATCGAACACCCGACTCGACTGCGTGCCCAGTCGGGGCGACGCTCGGCCCACGGTTCGTGCTCCGGCTGGTCGTCGTAGGGTCGCCGCAGAACTTCGAGGAGCTCGTTCACCATCGAGGCGTCGCCGGATTCGGCCCGGTCGATCGCCAATTGGGCCAGGTAGTTCCGCAGTACGTACTTGGGGTTGACCGCATTCATGGCGGCCCGCCGTTCCTCGTCGCTCGTCCCCTCGGCGCGAACACGGTCCTGGTAGCGCCGCAGCCACCCGTCGATCTGTCCACGTTCGTTCTCGGTCAGCTGCTCGGGGAGGTAGAACGCGTCGTGCACGGCGGCGATGGGGTCGGATCGTTCGGCCGTCAGATCGGCCAGGCGTCGGAAGAATATGGTCATGTCGGTCTCGACCAACGTGAGCACACCCAACAGGTCGGCGATCATCTGCTGATCGTCCGGGCCGACCGTACGGAGCCCAAGTTTGTCGGCCATCATCCGGGTAGAGCCGGCCTCGTACAGCCCGACGAAGTCGTCGAGGGCTTCCTGCAGCGGAGCGAGATCGTCGACCAACGTCGCGACCGCGCTCCCGAGTTGGGCCAGATTCCAGTGGGCGATCTGCGGCTGTTGACCGTAGCGGTAGCGGCGATGGGCGGCATCGGTGGTGTTGGGCGTCCAACCGGGATCGAAGTCATCGAGCCACCCGTAGGGCCCATAGTCGATGGTCAGGCCCAGGATGGACATGTTGTCGGTGTTCATCACACCGTGCACGAAGCCGACTCGCATCCATTCCACGACCATCCGCGCCGTCCGGGCCACGACGTCGGCGAACCATCGGGTGATGTGGGCGTCGGTGATGGCCGTGTCGATTCCTGCGGTGTCGATGCCTGCGGTGTCGGCATCAGCGCCGGCAACCAGGTGGCTGAAATCGTTGCGAATGGTGAACTCGACCAGTTGGCGGAGCATCTGGGTCTCGCCGCGGGAGGCGAAGATCTGGAAGTTGCCGAATCGGGTGAACGAGGGTGCCACCCGACAGACGATTGCGCCCAGCTCCGGTGCAGGGTTGCCGTCGTAGAGCACGTCGCGAACAACCTTGTCGCCGGTGGCCACCAGGCTCAGGGCGCGTGTGGTCGGTACTCCGAGATGATGCATGGCTTCGCTGCACAGGAACTCTCGGACCGAGGACCGCAGAACGGCGAGCCCGTCGGCGCCCCGAGAGTACGGCGTCAGCCCGGCCCCTTTCAGCTGCAGCGTCTGGTACTCGCCGGACGGGGTGCGGATCTCTCCGAGGGCGGTTGCTCGACCGTCTCCCAATTGGCCTGCCCAGTTGCCGAACTGATGACCCCCGTAGCACATGGCGAAGGGATCGGAACCTGCCGGTAGCCGATTGCCGCTGAACACCTCGACGAAATCCCTCGAGGCCACGGTCTCGGCATCCAGGCCGAGAAGTTCGGCCACCTCTCTACTGTGGGCCACCAACTCGGGAGCCGAGACCGAAGCCGGTCGGACACGGGAGAAGCATGCACCGTGGACCTGACGAGGGACGACCCGTTCATCGGGGTCGGCTGGTAGATGCCGGGTGAAGCGGTTGCTGAAATCGAGCTGGTCCAGGGCGAGATCGGTCACAGGAGGTGCAACCTCGCCCATCGCATCGCTATTTCCTCGCCCAATCGTGGCGAGGGTTTGGCGACCATGCCGGAGGTCGGGGAAACTTGCTGGATGACCGATGTCGCGACCGATCCTCAAACTGCCGCCGTCGAGGCCGCCCTCGAAGAACTGTTGGCCACCCACGACCCGAAGGCGCTGAGTTACGAGGAGTTCCGAGGGGCTCAGTTCGATGCCGGCCTGGCTTGGGTCCACTTCGACAACGGTCACGGCGGCCTCGGACTGCGACCCGAGTTGCAGCGAACGGTCGAGGCTCGATTGCGCGACGCCGGTGCCAGGCCGATGCATCCCGCCATGTTCTTCATGCACCTGGCCGGTCCGACCATTCACACCCATGGTGACGAATCGGTGAAGCAGCGGTTCCTGCGGCCGATGTTCACCGGTGAACAACGATGGTGTCAGCTCTTCAGCGAACCCGGTGCCGGCAGCGACTTCGCCGGACTCGCCACCAAGGCCGAACTCGATGGCGAGGAGTGGATCGTGAACGGGCAGAAGGTGTGGAACACCATGGCCCACATGGCCGATTGGGGCATGCTCGTCACCCGCTCCGATCCCAACCAGCCGAAGCACAAGGGCATGACGTATTTCGCCCTGGACATGAAGTCCGACGGGGTCGAGGTGCGACCGTTGCGTCAGATCACCGGTGAGGCCGAGTTCAACGAGGTCTACATGACCGACGTGCGGGTGCCCGATGCCAACCGGATCGGTGCCGTCGGCGAGGGATGGCGGGCCTCGCTCACCACGTTGATGAACGAACGCAACGCCATCGGTGGCGGGTCGGGGAGTCCTCCCCGGCGCGGTTCGGGCGCGATCTCGGTGCCGGTCGGGATCTGGAACGGCCTGGACGACGAAGCCAAGACGGCGGTCAAGCGATCCGAGTTGATGAAGCTGTGGACTCGGGCCGAGGTGTTCCGACTGACGAACCTGCGGGCGGCCGAGAACCGCAAGGGAGGGAACCCAGGGCCGGAGATGTCGGTGTCCAAGCTGGCGTTCGCCGGGCTGAACCAGGACATCATGGACTTCGCCGTCACCCTGCAAGGGCCGGCTGGGCTGACCGGTTTCGACTACACGTTCCGTCGACCCGAAGACCTGTCGGTTGACGGCTCCGATGGCGGGGTGGGCCACGGCTTTCTGCGAGTCCGTGCCAATTCGATCGAGGGTGGCACCAGCGAGATCATGAAGAACATCGTGGGCGAGCAGGTGTTGGGGCTCCCGGGTGAACCACGGGTCGACAAGGACGTCAACTGGATCGACGTGCCCCGGGGTTGATGGTGGCTCGCCTCAGAGCAGGGCGGCACGAATCTGGCGGACGGCGTCGGCGGCGCCCAACCCGTCCAGATAGTTCTCGATCGAGGTGAACTGCGCTCGGAGGTCGGCCAGCATCTGATGCATGGTCGTCGGTTCCGATGCCATCAGCCGTTGCATGGCGCTGGCCGGCATCCCCATCTCGGTCATCTTCTGCGGTGGGGTCGGGTGGCCATGCCGTTCGTACCAGGCCACCAGGTGAGGGACGGCATCGGATGATCGGCCGTAATCGGCTGCGATGGTGTCGTCGTCGACCCCGAGCGCGTGCAGGATCAGGGCCGCCAGAATCCCGGTCCGATCCTTGCCGGCAGTGCAGTGGAACACCACGGGGCGGCCCACCGACAACGACGCTCCGATCAGTCCGAGTGCTTCGGCAAAACGGGTACCGCCCGTCGAGGTCATGATTCGGTAGTGGTCCAGCATCAGGTTGTCCTCGACGGTGGACGCCTGCATCAGATCCGAGAGGTCCTCGACGATCGGGACGTGGTGGAAGGCCACCTCGGGGTGATCGAATCGTCCCTCGCGGGTCAATTCCGCGTCGGTCCGAAGGTCGATGACGGTACGAATCCCGTTCGCCACCAGCCGATCGCGGCCGAGCTGATCGGTCCGATGCAGGCCATCGGCGCGGTAGAGAAGATCGGGCCGGGACGGCGCGGCCACCACCCCCAGGTCGCGGAAGTTGAAGATCCCCTCCAGTTCGGCGTCGCTCGGCATGGCGTCAGGAGAAGGCGCGTCAGGAGAAGGCGCGTCAGGAGAAGGCAGGGGGGTGGACATCGAGGCGAGCGTAGGGGATCGAGATGGACAACAGATGAGCGCTCGGTGTCGCCCGGGTGATGGCTGCGCTAGTTTTCCCGGCGTGTCGACCACAGGTGCAGAAGCAGGACAAGCGGGTCAGATCCCGGGCTACGATCCCGAGGCGGTGGACGCCTGGATTCGGGTCAACGTGGAAGGTCTGACGCCTCCTTTCACCTGGGTTCGTCTCGAGGGCGGTCATTCGAATCTCACCTACCTCCTGACCGACACCGAGGGACGAGAGGCCGTCATCCGTCGTCCGCCGGAGGGTGAGCTGCTCCCCAAGGCCCATGACATGGGTCGCGAATTCCGGATCATCTCCGGGCTCGGTGCCACCGACGTTCCGGTGGCGACGGCCTACGGGTACTGCGAGGACCCGTCGGTGATCGGAGCCCATTTCTATGTCATGAGCAAGGTCGGTGGCCGGGCCATGTACGACGATACCGATGTCGAGGAATGGCTGTCGATGGAGGCACGGGTCCGAATGGCCGACTCCTTCATCGAGACCCTGGCCCGGTTGCATTCGGTGGTGCCGGCTGACGTCGGGTTGGATGACCTGGGGCGTCACGATGGCTACGTCGCTCGCCAACTGCGCACCTGGTACGGGTCGTGGACGGCATCGGCCGAGGGAGCCAAGTACGACGACGACCGGATCCACGCGCTGCACGAGATGTTCCAGAACAACCTTCCCGAGCAGGGTCCGGCCCGGGTCGTCCACGGCGACTACGGAGCCCACAACTGCATGGTGGATGCCGGCGGGAACGTCGTCGCCGTGCTCGACTGGGAGATCTCGACCCTGGGCGACCCCATGGCCGACTTCGCCTACGCCATCAACGGTTGGGGTGATCCTGATGTCGAGGGTGACAGTGGGGTGTCCGGGAGCGCGACCACGGCACCCGGCTTCCCCCCGCGGGAGCGACTCATCACCCGCTACGCCGAGATGACGGGCGCAGATCTGAGCAACCTCGACTACTACCGGTCGTTCAACTACTTCAAGACGGCCTGCATCCTGCACGGGGTCTACGCCCGGTACATGGTGGGCCAGAAGAGCACCGAGGGTGTCGACATCGACGGGCTGTTCGATCGCATGAAGAACGCCATCCACTTCGCCGAGACCACCGCCGCCGCTCTGTGATCAGCACGACCGGCGGACCTCTACCGGCAGACCATGATCGCCTGGCGACGGCCGGCGTGTTCTAACCTGGGGAGGGTGCCTGTTGCCACTCCCGAGGGCGAGACCCCTTCGCCCCCCGACCTGCCGAAAGGCCCGGCGTCCCTGCTCGGTGAGCTGCGTGCGCTGCCCGAGCTGCTGGCCAGTCCGGCCGCAGGAGCTGTCATCGCCTACCTGGCCCCGGTGGGTGCCCCTCATCCGGTACTGGTGATTCCGGGCTTCATCAGCGGCGATTCGGCCACGTTCACCCTCAGGATGTTCCTGCGCTCACTGGGGCATCGGCCCCATGGCTGGGGGCTCGGCCTCAACGTCGGTGCTGCCCACCATGTCGCCGAGGGCATCGATCGGGCTCTCACCGAACTCTACGAGGAGTACCGGACGCCGATCGACATCGTCGGCTGGAGCGCGGGTGGCATCATCGGCCGGGTCCTTGCCTCGCACCGCACCGAGATGGTGCGACAGGTCATCAGCATGGGAACGCCGATCCGCATGACCACCAACCAGACCAATCTGGCGGCGGTGAACGAGGCCTTCGGTCGGTTCTTCGTCAAGACGCCGTCCAAGATCGATGTCGATGCCGTTCCGGTGCCATCGACCGCCATCTGGACTCGCAGTGACGGGGTGGTGCCGGGCGAGCTGTGCCGTCAGACACCGGGACCGCGTGCAGAGTCGATCGAGGTACGGGGCAGCCATGTCGGGCTGGTGTCGAATCCGGCCGTGTTCTATGTGATTGCCGATCGCCTGGCCCAACACGACGACGAGTGGGCCCCTTTCGTTGCCCCTCGCCGCCTGCGCCGACTCTTCCCCGGAGCCTGAGATGCACCAGCTCACCGCCCGTGAGGCCGAACTGTTGGCCGCCGAGAGCCCGACCAACCTCGGGCACAGCTCGCTCCTGGTCGAGATCGACAATCTCCATGCCCCCCGGGGCCGGCGGCTGACCTTTGCTCGCCTCAAGGAACGGATGCACGATCGGCTGCATCTGGTTCCCGCCTTCCGGCGCCGCGTCCACACGGTGCCGCTGGGGCTCGACCGACCTTGGTGGCTGGAAGACCCCCACTTCGATCTCGACTATCACCTCCGCCACGCAGGAGTGCCCGGTGAGGACACCGACGGGGACGGATTCGTCAGCCTCATCGCTCGCCTCCACGAGCGACCCCTCGACCGCAGCCGTCCCTTGTGGGAGATGTATCTGATCGAACGGCCCAGCCAGAATCCGGTGCTGTTCGTCAAGATGCACCATGTGCTCGTCGACGGCGTCACCGGCCTCGATGTGCTGGCGTCGCTGATCGATGGTGCCGACGACCCGGGGTCGGCTGCGCCATCCGACTACCGCACCGACCGGATGCCAGACGACAGTGATCTGCTGATCAAGGCCGGCTGGGCGATGGCCCGGAGTCCCTGGCGGATCGCCGGTCTGGCCCTGAAGGGGGTCAGCACGCTGCCGGTTGTGGGTCGGATCAACGTGTTGGGGCTCCTGGCACCGTGGGCCACGCCCAGCGGGGCCGTCGAGTTGCCGTCGACCGAGCAGGTGGCGCCTCGTGTCTCGTTCAATCGGACCATCAGCTCCCATCGACGCGTCGCGTTCGTCTCGGTTCCCGTTCACGAGATCAAGGCGCTCCACCAGAAGCTGGGTGTTCGCTTCAACGACATCGTATTGGCCCTGGTCAGCGGCACCCTCCGCCACTGGTTGGTGCTCCACGACGAACTACCGGCCGAGTCGCTGGTTGCGCTCACGCCCTTGCTCGTCGATTCGGTCGACGAGCCCCTCGGCACGGCGTTGGTTCCTCTCGCCACCCAGCGCCACGACCCGTTCGAGCGGCTGGAGGCCATCTCGGGCGCCATGGCCCATCTGACAGCCGACATCGAGGCCCGACCGGTGGAAGCCATCCGTTCGATGTACGAGGCGGCACCTGCGGTGGCCTCGCTGGCATCTCGTCTGATGGTCCGAACCGGTGCCTTCACCCGCCTCCTGCCTCCGTTCAACGTCTACGTCGTCAACGTGCCCGGAGGAGGCGACACCGCGACCGTGAACGGGGTGGAACTCATCCACCAGTTCCCGTTGGCGACGCTGGTCGACGGCATCGGCTTGGCCATCAGCGCCATGTCCCATGCCGACACCGTCGACATCAGTTTCGTGGCCGATCGTGACCTGGTGCCGGACCTGGCTCTGATGGCCGATCGGATCCCCATCGAGCTCGAGATCCTGGCCGGGCGACGAAAGCCCTAGGCCGGCCGCCGCCGTCAGCGGGCGAAGAAGTCGGCGTTTTCGCTGCGCAGTTGTGCCTTCTGGACTTTCCCCATGGCATTGCGGGGTAGTTCGGTAACGAAGAAGTAGTGCTTCGGTTGTTTGAACCGGGCCAGGTCGTGCTGGCAGGCCTCGGCGAGGCGGTCGGGCGTGACCGCAGGGTCGGCGACCACGAACGCCACCACGCCTTCGCCGAAATCGGTGTGGGGCAGACCGACGACGGCGGTTTCGACGACGCCTTCGACCTCGTCCAACACCAGCTCGATCTCCTTCGGGTACACGTTGTAGCCGCCGGAGATGATCATGTCACCGGCTCGACCGGCCAGCGTCAGGCGACCGGATTCGTCGACGGATCCCACGTCGCCGGTCCGGAAGAAGCCGTCCTCGGTCATCTCCTCGGCCGTCTTGCCCGGCAGTCGCCAGTAGCCGGGGGACAGGTGGGGCCCGCGGGTCTGGACGATGCCGGTCTGACCGGGAGCAGCCACGGTGCCGTCCTCGGTCACGACGCGCATCTCGACACCCGGGAGGGCATAGCCCACGGTTCCTGCGATGCGCTCGCCGTCGTAGGGGTTGGAGGTGATGATGCCGCACTCGGTCATGCCGTAGCGCTCGCAGATCGTGTGGCCGGTGCGTTCGGTGAAGGCCCCGAAGACCGGCTCGGTCATCGGCGCCGAACCCGAGGTGAACAGTCGAATGGTGCGACAGTCGTCGGGTCCGAACGCCGGGTCGGCCAGCAGGCGGCTGTAGTGCGTCGGCACGCCCATCATGACCGTGGCTCGGGGTAACTGGGCCCGAACCGCCGTGGTGTCAAAGGTTGTCAGATAGATCACTTCGGAGGCGTTCAGCAGGGCGCAGTGGAGAGCCACGAAGAGGCCGTGGACGTGGAAGATCGGCAGGATGTGCAACAGCACGTCGCCCGGTTGCCAGGCCCAGACCTGGTGCAGGGCCTCGGCGTTCGACGCCAGGTTGCGATGGGTCAGCATTGCCCCCTTCGACCGTCCGGTGGTTCCCGAGGTGTAGAGCATGCAGGCCAGATCGTCGTCGGCACGGTCGACGACGCCGACGTAGGGTTCGACCAGGCTGACCTTGGCCGGCAGCGAGCCCCGGCCCTCGGCGTCGAGGGTCAGGACGGCGTTGACGTCCTTGGCCACGAAGGCCAGGGTCGCGTGATCCTGGGGTCGGCACACGAAGACGGCGGCCTCGGTGTCGGCCAGGAAGAAGGCGACCTCGGAGGGCGTGTAGGCGACGTTGAGTGGGATGTAGACCATCCCGGTCTGCAGGCAGGCGAGATACAACGCGAACGCGTCGGTCGATTTGTCGACCTGGGCCACGACCCTGTCCCCGATCACCGCTCCGGTGGCGACGAGGGCGCCGGCGAACTCGGCAGCCCGGGCGAACACGTCGTCGAAGGACAACGAGGTTCCGTCGGGCACGGTCAGGAAGGGCTCGTTGCCCACATCGCCGGTGCGGTCGAGAAAGACCTGAAGGAGGTTCATCGAGGTCAGATGCGCTCGAGGGCCGCGCCGTCGAACAGAGGGGTGATGCCCTGGGCCACCTGGTCGGCCGCCATCCGCTCGTCGCTGGCCGCGGTCAGGTCACCCGACGCCGCAACCTCGAGCACATGAGCCAGCAATCGGAAGTCGCTCGTCGTGTTGAGGAACAGCTGGGGACGAGACAGCACGTAACGGATGGCGTTGACGCGGGCATCGGCGTCGGTGATCGGTTCGTACCAACTGAACCGCTCGGCTGGTTGCTCGGGCCAACGACCATGGGCGATCGCCTTGATCGTCTGGGTCGCCACGTCGCGTTGCTCGCACCGTGCCAGCAACTCCTCGACGTCGGCGCGGTAGGCCGGGTTGGCCAGCATGGAGAAGTTGTAGGGAAACAGCACGGTGTCGAAGTCGAACTCGGCCAGACTTCGCAGGTGCATGCCGGGGATGCGAGTGCCATGGCCCGTGATCCCGATGAAACGGACCAGGCCTTCGTCCCGGGCCTGGGCCAGGGCCTCGACCGCACCACCGGAGCCGTGGGCCTGGACGAACTCGTCGTCCTCCACCAGGTTGTGCAACTGGATCAGGTCGATCTGGTCGACCCCCATGCGTTCGAGCGAAGCCTCGAGTTGGGCTCGAGCCCCCGGTCCATCGCGCAGGCCGGTCTTGGTGGCGAGGAAGACCTCGTCGCGATGATCGGCCAACCAGGGTGCCAAACGAAGCTCTGACTCGCCGTAGGAGGCTGCGGTGTCGATGTGGTTGATACCGGCGGCCGCCACCTGTTCGATGACTTCGTCGGCCCGGTCCTGGCTCAGCCGGCTCAGGGCGGCAGCCCCGAAGAGGACCCGGGTGCTGAGGTGGCCGGTCCGACCGAACTCGGCCTTGGGAATCGCAGTGTCGATACGTACAGACGTCATGGTCGGCTCTCTTGCTGGCGGGGTGATGGATCAGACGGCGTGATGGATCAGACGGGGTGATGGATCAGGACGCCCCGGGTAGGGCGCAGGCCTGGTCGGTCTCGATGCGTTGATGGACGACGGGATTGTTGTGGGCCCCAGCGGCCCAGCTCGGGAAGACCGCAGAGTAGAGCCCGGAGGCCCCGCCGACGTAGACGACGATGTTGTCGGGGCCCCGAACCGCCGAGATCGGATCGTCGGGGTTGCCATCTCGGACGAAGGACGGTGCCAACGAGCGGAGGTGACCCCGTGTATTGGTGGCCAGTCGAGCCAGTTCGGCCTGGACGTCGCCTCGTTTCATGCCGGCGGCGTTCAACACCTCGACGTGCTCGGGGTTGAGGGCAACGGCCACGGTGCCGCCGTGGAAACTGGCATTGTTGGAGCCGGTGTTGGCGATCACGGCCGCCAGCGAGCGCAACAACCGGTTGGGGGAGTCGGGGTCGTCGGCATCGTTGACGAACACCACCGAATGCGGTGGTTCGACGCCGACGATGGTCACCGTCGACTCAGACGGGGAGTACCCGAACGATGCCGACAGCGGCTCCCACGGCGAGGAGGCCTCGTCCTCGGCCATGCAGAAACTGAACTTTCCGGGGTGCCCGAGCAGCGCCATGTCGGACTGGCCGGGGCGAGCGCCACCGATGTTCATCAGACACAAGCGGACGGCTCGTCCGATCGACGCATTCCCCCGGAAGCCGGGTCCGAGGGCACCGAAACTGCCCGTGATCCCACAGGCCGGCGCCATCGGCCCGTTGACGATCATCAGGGGAGCGATGCAGTGGGTGGTGCTCTGCACCTCCGACAGGTCGAACTCGGGTTGGAGCAGCGCCTGGATCGCCGCCACCACGACGGGCATGTAGTCGGGGAGACAGCCGGCCATGACCGCGTTGATGGCGATCTTCTCGACAGTCGTGGCCCCACCCCCGGGACCCATGTCCCCGAAGTCGAGGTCGGCATCGAGCCCACTTGCCAGCACCATCCGGTCGACCCGCTCGCGGGTCGGGATGACCACCGGGAGCCCGTCGGTACAGCCATTGGTGTGGAGGAATTCCAGGGCATCGGCTTCGTCGGCCGCGTACAGGAGTGTCATGTCAGCCTGCCTCGACGACATTGTCGGCCTGCTGTTCGCCTCGCAGGATGGCAACCAGGCGGCCGGCGATACGTTCCGCCAGCGCCCCCATGGCGTCGTGGCCGCTACCGGCCACTGGATGCGGCAGACGAAGGCGAGGCACGTCGGGCATGCCGTTCGACGAGGCGACGAAATCGCCTTGGGGCCAGAACTGTTCGGTGACCAGCGCCACCACGGCTCGATCTCGGCGAGCCATCTCGATTCCGTCACGCACGGTGCCGGAGGTGCAGCTGCCTCAATGGCCGTAGGCCGCGACGACGGCGTCGCACGTCTCGGCCAGGGCGTCGAGTTCGGCCGCGGGGACCAGAGCGCTGGCGTTGCCCTTGTCGTGGTGCACGAAGCTCACGCCGGGCAGCTCGTGGGACAGCGCCTTCTCGACATGTTCGAGAAAGGCCACCGAATCGGGGAAGCCGTTGGCCATGAGGCCGACGGTCTGCCCGGCCTCGAGGGTCGCGGATCGGGTGTAGGCATCGATGGGGCGGCTGGGTTCGCCTCGGGGGTCCAGGAATTCCATCCCCCCATCGTTCTACGCTTTCGGCGATCAGGCGAGCCCCACGGTTCCGAGTGCCTATCATCCCAGCCCATGGGATATCCGGTCGTCGCGGTCGCACAACTCGGTCGAGCCCCCATCTACCTGTCGATCCGTGGTCCGCTCGACCTCGGCCGAGAGTGCGAGGGGTTGTTGTTGGAGGACCCGCAGGTGTCGCGTCGACACCTACGACTCGATCACGTCGAAGGCCGAGTCGTCGTCACCGACCTGGGGAGCTCCAACGGCACACTGCTCGATGATCAGCCCCTGACCACTCCTGTGCCGTTGTCGGTGACGACCGTCGTGACCCTCGGTTCCACCACGATCACGCTGGTCGACGACGAAGCGGACGCGGGTGTCGATGGCGACGACGTATCGGTCGCGACAACGCCGGCGCCGCCGGTCGATCCTCGCCGCTCGGCGAGCCGTGCGCACTGAGGCGAGTTAGGGTCAGACCATGTCTCGCCAGGTCATGCTCATCACCGGTGCCAGCCGCGGCATCGGGGCCGCCACCGCACTTCTCGCGGCCCGCAACGGCTACGACATCTGCGTCAACTACGCCCGTGACGCCGCCTCGGCCGACGAGGTCGTCGCCGCTTGCCGGGCCGAGGGCGCGTCGGCGCTGGCGGTGCAGGCCGACGTGGCCGACGAGGGCGCCGTCATCGATCTGTTCGACCGGGCCGAAGCCGAGCTGGGTCCCCTCGATTCCCTCGTCAACAATGCGGGGATCGTCTCCCCGATCGCACGCTTCGACGAGTACGAGGTGGAACGAATTCGTCACACCTTCGAGATCAACGTGGTCGGTGCCTTCATCGTTGCCCGAGAAGCCGTCCGGCGGATGTCGACCCTGCATGGTGGCGTCGGAGGAACCATCGTCAACATCTCGTCCGCTGCCGCCTACATGGGGGGACCCAACGAGTTCATCGACTACGCGGCCACCAAGGGAGCCATCGACTCGATGACCATCGGGCTGGCCAAGGAGGTGGCAGCCGAAGGCATCCGGGTCAACGCGGTGCGACCGGGGTTGATCGAAACCGAGATCCACGCCTCGGCCGGTGCACCCGACCGGGTGGAACGGCTGGCTCCCAACATCCCGATGCAGCGGGGTGGATCCAGCGAGGAAGTGGCCGAGGCCATCGTCTGGCTGGCCGGTGAGGCTTCCAGCTATGTGACCGGAACGTTCCTGAAC
>CALACD010000071.1 GCA_937890445.1 uncultured Acidimicrobiia bacterium
GGGCTTCTCGGTGGTGCTGCTGGGGCTCGTTTCCCTGGTTGCCGCCAACCAGGCGGTTTCCACGATGGCGGCCTTCGGTTGGTTGCTGCCGGCGTTCGGCACGACGGGTGCGACCCTTGCGTTGATGACGGTGCTGGCCCCCCGGCGGGCCGCGGTCGTGGCCGGCGTTGCATGGGTGGTCCTGGTGTTGATCGCTCGAGGCGCCGCCGATGATCCGCTTGCGGCCTTCGATGTAGGGGGACAGGTGACGATGAGTGTGGTTGCTGCGGTCGGTGTGTTCATGGCCTACGTCAGACGGGATCGATTCGACCTGTTGGGAGCCACAGCATGATCGGTGGTGTTCGCCGCAGTGCGGTCCCGGCCCAGGTGCTGGCGTTCGGGCTGACCAAGCGGGTGGGCGACACCGAGGCGTTGCGGGGCGTCGACATCTCGGCCCAACGGGGCCTGATCACGCTGCTGGGTCCGAATGGTGCGGGCAAGACCACGTTGCTGCGGTGCCTGGCGACGGTCAGTGCGCCCGATTCGGGCTCGTTGCTGATCGACGGTCTCGACCCGTCGCACGAGTCGGACCGGGTCGAGATCCGTCGCCGTGTCGGCTACCTGCCGCAGCATCCCGGGATGGCGCCGTCGGCTCGGGTGTTCGACGTACTGGACTACGTGGCTGTTCTGAAGGAGATCAATGACGAACGCTCCCGACGCCATCTTGCCTACGGCGTCCTGGATCGGGTCGGGCTGGCCGATCGGGCCGCTGATCGGATCGCCGACCTGTCGGGTGGGATGAGGCAACGCCTTGGTCTGGCCCAGGCGCTCCTCGGCGATCCGTCGTTGCTTCTCCTGGACGAACCAGCGGCCGGTCTCGACCCCGATGAACGGTTCCGGCTGCGGGAGATCGTCGCCGAACGACGGCACACGACCACGATCTTCCAGTCGACCCATCTGATCGACGAGGCAGCGTTGAGCGATCTGGTCCTGGTGCTGGACGGCGGAATGCTTCGTTTCGTCGGAACGCCACGATCCCTGGCCGAGACGGCCCGCGGTCGAGCCTGGATCCAGGCCGACCCGCCGGTCGAAGGTCGAGCCCATTGGCGTCAAGCCGACGGTAGCCATCGCTGTCTCGGCGACCCGCCCCCAGGGGCCCGACTGGTCGATCCGACGGTCGAGGACGGCTATTTGCTGCTGCGTGGGAACGGTGTCGCCGCTTCCATCTAGCATCGGGACATGATCAAGGCCATCACCTGGTTCAAGCGGACACCCGGCATGGAACTCGGCGACTTCCGTCGCTACTGGCGCGAGGAGCACCCCAAAGCGGTGCTGCAACTGCCGGGCATTCGCAAGTACGTGCAGAATCACGTGCACGACAGTGCCTATCGTTCGGGTGAGCCGTTCGCCGACGGCGTCGCCGAAACGTGGTGGGACGATCTCGGAGCCCTCATGGCCCACCATGGGACTCCGGCACTCGATGCGCTGATGATCGACGAGCAACAGTTCATCGACCCCGATCATCGCGATCAACTGGTGGCGGAAGAAGTCGTGCTGCGGCCCGTTGGTATCCCGGTCGACGGTCTGAAGCAGATCGTCTTCGTGAAGCGTCGACCCGACCTGTCGATCGACGAAGGTTTGGCCTACTGGCGCGATGTTCACGGACCGATGGCGCTCGATGCGCCCGGGCTCGGCCGGTACGTCCAGAACCATGCCCTCCGGCATCGTTATGTCGAGGGGCGCAGCGAGCCGACCTACGACGGTGCGACGATGGCGTGGTTCGCCGACGTCGAGGCAGCGCGCCAGGCGGGGTCGTCACCGGTGATGGCAGCCGTCGCCGACGACCAAAGGAACTTCATGGACGGCTCGCCAGTGGTGATGTTGAGCGTGGTTGAACACCACATCATCTGAGCTTGTCGACCCGTGCACGATTGGGGACCATTTGGTCGAACAATTGGTGTGGCTGGCCGAGTCTGGGCTTCGTCTCCGCGCGTCGCATCACAGCCGGGGCCATCGCTCAGCCACTAGCGTGACGCTTCAAGCCCGGGTGGCGGAACTGGCAGACGCAGAGGGCTTAAACCCCTCGATACTTCGGTATGTACGGGTTCAAATCCCGTCCCGGGCAC
>CALACD010000072.1 GCA_937890445.1 uncultured Acidimicrobiia bacterium
TCGTGCCCGGCCGCTAATCTCGGATGGTCCAGGCCGCCTCGATCCTCGTTCGCTCACCGACCTGTCCGGACCCTTCTGTCATGACCCTGATAACCCCCACCGACAAGCCGACCGGTGCACTGATCGGATCGGCGCGCACGGCGCTCCGTCCGCCACCTCGGCCCGGCATCGCCGAGAAGTGGTTCGTGTTCATCGCCATGTGCACCTACGCCATGAACCTTCCCACCGACTGGTTCGTGGTCAGCACCCTCGAGGAGACGGCCGGCAACGAGAGCACCGGGCCGTTGGCTTCCATCGTGTTCCTGGCCTTCGCCGGCATTGCCTTCCTGATCGTGCTTCCCCGGTTCGAGGTGATCATCCACATCGCTCGGCGGGCCGTGTTCCTGGGTCTGTTGGCATGTTGGCTGGTGCTCACCACCGTCTGGTCAGCAGACCCTCCCACCACCCTTCGCCGCTCGTTCGGGGTGTTCCTGACCGTGTTCTTCGCGTTCTATCTGGTCGCTCGTTTCGAGCGGCCAGAGCTGTTGCGTCTGGCCGCCTACGCCTCGGCGGCCACGGTCTGGATCAACCTCGCCTTCGTCTTCGGCCTACCGAGCTTCGCCGTCAACCCCCAGACGGGCATCCTCGACGGCACCACCTGGAACCGGAACTCGCTCGGGCAGCTGGTCGTGCTGTGCGCCCTGCAACTCGTGCTGTACGCCGCCATGAAGCCGACCAGCCGCATCTGGATCGTCCCCACCATCGGTGCCGCGCTCTTCCTGCTGCTGGGAACCGAGTCCAAGACGTCCCTGGCGTCGGCCGTCCTGCTCAGCGGCCTCCTGGTCATCTTTCAGCTGTTCCGGGCCCGCAAGACCCTCTTCGGCGCCGTTGCCTTCTCGATGGGCGGCGCCAGCGTCATTGCCATCATGTTCGCCACCGCCAACCTGCCGGCCATCACCGACATCCTGGATCGGGACATCACGCTGTCGGGCCGCACCAAGCTCTGGGACGAGCTCCTCCCCGTCATTGGGCATCACCCCATTCTCGGTCAGGGCTACTCGGCCTTCTGGCGAGGCTGGTTCAGCCCGGCCCACGACATCTGGCTGGCCGACAACTGGTTCCCACCGTCGGCCCACAACGCCACCCTGGACTACCTGCTCGAGCTCGGCATCATCGGGCTGGGGCTGGTGCTGGCCTACTTCTTCACCGCGGTGGTGTGGGCCACCTATGACATTCGCGACAACCCCGGAGCGGCCGGGACCTGGCCCCTGGCCATGCTGGCCTACCAACTGATGTTCTCGGTCACCGAGTCCGGCGTGATCGCCCGAAACTTCGCTTTTCTCCTTCTCAGCGTTCTCGTTGCTAGCGTGAGCATTTCTCGGGCAGAGACGTTGGGCAGAACCGCGGCACGTCACCGTGACGCGGAACGCGAGCAAGCAGCCGTCACGAAGTCAGGCGACCCCACAACATGATGTACAACCAACCAGCTCCGGCCGAGAACTCCGCCGGACTCGAGGAGTATCTCGCCGCAATCCGGGCCAACCGGGTGCTGGTGCTGCTCATGACCCTGTTCGTAGCTGCCGTGGTTGGCTACCTGGCCAATCAGCGCACCGCCATCTACGAGGCCGAATCCCGGATTCTCGTGGCCCCGAGCCCGGATGGTTCTGCCAACGGCGCGGCCCGGGCCCCGGTCCTGGAGCGCGAGATCGAGGTGCTGGCCTCGAATCCGGTGGCGACCGAAGTCACCGAAGCACTGTCCCTGACCGCCGAGCCTCGCGACGTGCTCGAGAACGTCGAGGTCAAGTTCGTCCCCAACAGCGAAACGCTGGTGTTGCTGTTGAAAGACCAGGACCCCGAGCGGGCTGCCACCATCGCCAACGCCTTCGCCGACGCCTACGTTTCTCAACGAGAGGCGACCGCACAGGCCTACTTCACCAACCGGCTCGAACCGCTGCAGACGCAAAAAGATGAGGCATCGGCAGAGGTCGAGGCCCTGGTCGCCGAGATCTCCGAGCTGACCCGCCAGCGCGTCCTGCTGGCGTCGCAGGCTGCCACGGAGAGTCGCAACAGTGGCATCGCCGACCTGGATGCAGCACTGTCGACAGCTCGGGCCAACCAAGCGCTGAGCTCGCAGACCGAACGCGAGGCCCGAGCTGCCGTGGCCAAGGTCGAGAACGACCTGGCGGCCCTCCAGCCGACGGCCGCCGTGATTCGAACCGCGACCATTCCCCAGACCCCGACCGGCCTCCCCAAGTCGGCCCTCTACCTGCTCGGCGTGCTGCTGGGCCTC
Source organism: uncultured Acidimicrobiia bacterium (assembly GCA_937890445.1). Lineage (GTDB taxonomy): Bacteria > Actinomycetota > Acidimicrobiia > Acidimicrobiales > SZUA-35 > JAHECQ01. Next base: position 2,270 of record CALACD010000072.1, read on the forward strand.
GGTGCCGGCCTGGTTGCCGCCATCCTGCAGTCCCGTCTCGACACCACGGCCAAGGACGAGAACTCGGTTTCGCTGGCCCTCGGCACCCAGGTGCTGGGAACCGTGCCCGTCTTCCCTCGAGCCAATCGCACCGGGCAAGCAGCGCTGGTCATGACCACCACGTCGAACAAGCTCGGGGTCCAGCGGGCCCGGGAGTCGTTCCGACGGCTGCGGTCATCGGTTCGCTTCCTGGCCAGCACCGAAGAGACTCCCGATCAGTTGGTCGTGATGTTCACCAGCGCCTTCCCCAGCGAAGGAAAGTCGGTGACCACCTCCAACACCGCCGTTGCCCTGGCCCAGTCCGGTGCCACCGTCGCCCTGATCAACGCCGACCTGCGCCGTCCCTCACTGGAGCGCTTGTTCGGTCTGGACAACTCGAAGGGGCTGTCGTTGTTCCTGGCCGGCGACGAGGTCATCGAGCCCTATCAACCCGAGGGAATCGAGAACCTGTGGGTCTTCTCCGCCGGCCCGGAACCGGCCAACTCGGCCGAGCTCCTGGGAAGCGACCGCCTGACGACCCTCATCAAGCAGCTCCGATCCGAAGTCGACTTCGTGCTGATCGACTGCCCGCCCGTTCTCAGCGCCGCCGACCCCTTGGTCGTGGCTCCCCAGGTCGACGGGGTCATCGTGGTCGTCGACTCTCGTACGACCGAAACCGACGATCTGCTCCAGGTCCGAGCCGACCTGGCCAACGCCGGCGCCAAGATCCTCGGCTCGGTCATGAACCGGGACCGTCGTCGACGTGGGTCCCGTTGGCGCAGCCGGGCCTACAGCTACTACGGCCGAGCCGAGTCCTGAAGCTCACCGGATCGTGTACCACCGCGACACCTCGTGTTGCGGTGGCTGTGACAAGCGCAGGTCACCGCCAGCCGGGACAAGCGCAGGTCACCACCAGCCGGGACAAGCGCAGGTCACCACCAGCCGGGGACACGCTCGATCCCGAGGGCTCCCGCGATCACGCCGGCCCCCCGGGCCGCGTTGCCCAGACCACTGGCCCGGGTGCCGCGACGCCCGAGCAGGCCGGCCACGGCGGCCGATGACAAGCCGATCAGCATGCGACCGGAGCCGAAGACCAGCCGTTTGGGCTGGAAGCCGTACACGATTCGTTCTCCTCGAGTGAAGCTGGACGCTCCCACGAACTCGCGTCGCAGGACGAAGCCGAGCGTCAGCCGATCGAGCGGGACCTCGGTGGTCACCAGCGCCTCGGCAGCCCAGACCATGGATGCGCCTGCAGCCGTGAGATTGTGCGACAAGAACGTGTCCTCACCCCCGGTGCGTTGGAAGCGATCGTCGAATGGTGGCGAGAACGCATCCAGGGACCGACGGCAGACCAGCATGTTGCCGGCGTAGCAGCGTCCGATCGGTGAGGCATCGGCCCGACCAGGTTCGTCGGCGAATCCGCCCTCGGTGTACCACTGCGGCGCGGCATCGGGCAGCACCTCGACCACCGGGCCCACCACCACCGTGGCGTCGGTCACCGCACGCACGGCCAGGAGCTCGTCCAGCCAGCGGTTCGAAGGTCGCTCGTCATCGTCGATGAAGGCGACGTAGGTGGCCGCCGGGGCACACGCCACCGATGCGTTCCGGGCATGAGACACCCCGGGGCGAGTCTCGTGGACGAAGAACAAGTCGAGCCCCGGATGCTCCGTGCGGGCCTCGTCGACAACCGTCTCGGCCGGTCGGACTTCGTGATGATCGGGGTCGTTGTCGGCCACCGCAACGGCAACACGTGGCCTCGGGGACAAACTGGCGTCCTCGACCAGACAGCGGCGATAGGTCTGGGAAGCGATGTCACCCAGCAACAACGCCAGCTGCGCCGGTCGTCGGTAGGTGGCGATGCACACGACCACGTCGTAGTGGTCGACAGGTTGGTCGAGTGATGGCACGTGATCACCGGCAGAGCCGGGCCGAGTCGAGTCGAGGAACACGCCCCGGCTGGGGCGCACCGCCCATTCTAGGGCGAGCCGGAAGACGGTATGGTCGACGTCGATGCCGGCACCGAGTCCGCCGGGTACGCGGCGAAACCAGAGGACCGAGCGAAACGCATGACGAGCGACAACGACAGCGGAACCCCGACCGGGGCCAAGAGCCCCATCAGCGTCGTGATTCCGGCCCACAACGAAGCCAAGGTCATCGAGCGCTGCCTCGGCTCGATCCTCGAGCAGGCCGCTCCCGACGAACTGGACATCGTCGTCGCCTGCAACGGCTGCACCGATGGCACCGAAGCGTTGGCGGCCGCCGTCGACCCGTCGATTCGGGTCATCGACGTCCCCGTCGCCTCGAAGTGGGGCGCCCTCAACGCCGGTGATGCTGCGTCGAGGTACTTTCCCCGCATGTATGTGGATGCCGATGTGGTCGTGAAACCTCGGTCGCTGCAATCTCTGGCGGCCCGGATGATCGAGACCGGGATGCCGGTGGGAGCGCCGTCGTTGCGACTCGACCTCGACCAGTTCTCGATGCTGCTCGGCCTCTACTACCGCACCTGGCTTCGCTCGCCCTATTTC
>CALACD010000073.1 GCA_937890445.1 uncultured Acidimicrobiia bacterium
ACTACCGGCATCTCTGGCCGAAGCCCTGGACGAGATGGAGAAATCCGAGCTAGTCCACGACGCACTGGGAGACCACATCTTCGAGTGGTTCCTCCGCAACAAGCGATCGGAGTGGCAGGACTACAAGGCTCACGTCAGCCAGTGGGAACTCGAACGCTACCTGCCGAGCTGGTAGGTCGATCCATGACCGAACGCTTCCTTCTCTTTCCCGACCCCGCTCCGAGCGAGGTCGTTCGCTGCCTCGACCTGTCGGGATACCAATGGCAAGCGGCGATCGGTATCGACACGACGATCGACCTCTCGTCCCGAGACTCCTGGACCGGGGCCGTCATCGCCGTCGATGAACAGCCCGACCGCGGCTGGGCACTGTGTCGAGAGCTCCGTAAGCAAGACGTCCCACTGGAGCCCCTGCTGGTGCTCGTCGGTGGCCACCAACTGGAGGACCTGGAGGGCCGATCCGATCTCTTCGACGATTTCCTGATCGCTCCCTTCCATCCTCGAGAGTTGGAGACCCGGCTCAAACACCTGCTGTGGCGAGCCGGTCGGGGCGTACGTCCCGAACTGGTCGAGTACGGACCGTTGCGGCTCAACATCGAGACCTACCAGGCCCAGATCGACGATCGTCCGCTCGACTTGACCTACATGGAGTACGAGCTGCTCAAGTATCTGGCCGCAAACCCGGGCCGCGTCTTCAGTCGTGAAGTCCTGCTGAATCAGGTCTGGGGCTACGAGTACTACGGCGGGGCCCGCACCGTCGACGTCCACGTTCGGCGGCTTCGGGCCAAGCTCGGCCAGGAACACGCCAACCTGATCCAGACGATCCGGAGCGTCGGGTACAAGCTGGGGCAGTCACGTTGGGGGTGACCTCAGGGAAAGATGCCGCGCCGATCGTAGACCTCGGCCAGTCGTTCCAACGCCACGACGTAGGCCGCTTCTCGTCGGCTGCAACCGTGGCGTCGTCGGGTCTCGACCTCGCGGTCATGCGCCGCCCACAGGATGGTCCGTAGTTTCTCGTCGACCTCGAAGGCCGACCAGGATGCCGACATCTTGTTCTGGAGCCATTCGAAGTAGGAGACCACGACGCCGCCCGCATTGGCCAGAATGTCCGGAATGATCTCGACGCCCCTGTCGGCCAGCAGACGCTCGGCCTCGAGAGTCGTCGGCCCATTCGCCGCTTCGATGACGAGCCGGGATCGCAACGCCCGCGCCCGGTCCTCGGTGAGCTGATTCTCCAGGGCCGCAGGAACGAACACATCCAGTTCATGAGCGAACAACTCTTCGGTGCTCACCTGGTCGGCCGAGGGGAAACCGTCGACACCGCCGTGCTCGGCCACCCACGAGACCAAAGCCTCGACGTCGAGTCCCTCGTCGTTGACGACGGTCGCCGTATGGTCCCCGACGATCCTGATCGAACACCCCTCCCTTGCCGCCAGCCGAGCAAAGTGGCTACCGACGTTACCGAACCCCTGGACACCGATGGTCAGTCCCTCGAGCCGCTCATCGGCCTCACCGCACCAGTGTCGCAACGCGTACAGGACTCCCTGCCCCGTCGCAGCCTCTCGTCCCGCTGAGCCTCCCGTGCTCAATGACTTACCCGTCACCACCCCTTTCACCGCCTGGACACCACCGGGACCCGACACATTGGCATAGGTGTCCATCAGCCAGTCCATCGTCCGGCTGTTGGTACCGACATCGGGTGCCGGGATGTCGTGATCGACGCCGATGTTGGTCCCGAGAGAATGGGTGAAGCGGCGAACCACACGCTGCAGTTCGTCGTCGCTGTACAGATCGGGAGTGATGGTGACCCCGCCCTTGGCTCCACCGAAAGGAAGACCGACCAACGAACACTTGAAGGTCATCCACTGGGCCAAGGCTTTCACTTCGTCGAGATCGACGTCCTGGTGAAAGCGAATTCCTCCCTTGAAAGGCCCCAGAAGGTTGTTGTGCTGGATTCGGTATCCCCGGAAGATCTCCCATGATCCGTCGTCCATCCGAACCGGAAAGTTGACGATGATCTCGTTCATCGGCTGGGAGAGCATGGCTCGATAGTGGCCGGGAAGATCGACCAGATCAGCCGCTCGCTGAAACTGTTGGACCGCCGTCAGATGCAAGCTGCGTTCGGGGTACTCCTCGAATCGAGGTACGTCCATGGCAAGCTTCTCCCTTTGCTCGGAGTCTCGGTCTCGATCGATTCAGCCGGTCGGACCCAAGATGTCGAGCCCACAGTAGGGGCGCAGAACCTCAGGAACGTTGATCGTTCCGTCCGTTCGTTGGTGATTCTCGAAGATGGCCAGGAGCGTCCGGCCGATGGCACAGGCGGTGCCATTGAGCGTGTGCATAACCTCGGTCCCCTGTTCGCTCTTCACCCGGGTGCCCATCCGACGTGCCGAGTAATCGGTGTAGTTCGAACACGAGGTCACCTCCCGATAACGCTGCTCGGAGGGCAGCCACACCTCGAGGTCGTACTTCTTCGCAGCCGCTCCGCCCAGGTCGCCGGCGGCAACCGTGATGACCCGATACGGCATCTCGAGCTCGGCGAAGATCTCCTCCTCCACCTGACGAAGCAACTCGAGTTCATCCCACGAGACGGCTGGGTTGGCGTAAACGAACATCTCGACCTTGTCGAACTGGTGCACTCGGAAGAGGCCCTGTGTGTCCTTGCCATAGGTACCGGCTTCGCGACGAAAACAGCTCGAGTACCCGACGTAGCGTCGCGGCAGCATCTCGGCCTCGAGCCGCTCACCTCGGTGGATCCCGGCCAGTCCTACCTCGGCAGTACCAACCAGGAACAACTCGTCCTTCTCCAGCTCGTACACCTGGCTTCGGTCGGTCGGGAAGAATCCGGCATCCACCATCATGTCTTCCCGCACCAACACCGGCGGGATGACGGGAACGAACTTGCGCTGCACCAGCTTGCTCATGACCCACTGAACCAGCGCAAACTGCAGCAACACCGCATCGCCCATCACATACGCGAACCGACTACCCGACATCCGTACGGCGCGCTCGGTATCGACCAAGCCGAGCTTGTCGCCGATCTCGGCGTGATTGAGCGCAGGTGCCGGACCGGGTTGCCCGACCTCGAGCTCTACCCGATAGTCATCCTCGCCGCCGTCGGGTACCGATGCGTGGGCAGGGTTGGGAAGCTGAAGCGCCAGGTCCGCCACGTGGGTCTCGGCAGCCGCCAGTGCACTCTCGGCCTCCTGCAACGCGGTCTTCAGGATCTGGGCCGCTTCGATCTTGGCCTGGCGTTCATCCGCGGCGGCTCGTCCTATGTCCTTGGATGCCGCGTTGGACTTGGCTCGGAGCTCTTCGGTACCTACGCGCTGCTCCCGAGCGTTGGCATCAGCAGCCAACACGTCCGAGATGCTCTGCGCCGATGCGCCCTTGCGTTCCACACCACTGCGATAGTCGGGTTCTTCCCGGAGTCGTCGAAGGTCAATCACGAACGATGACCGTACTCTCTCTCTGACCAGCTCCGGCGACGGTCGGGCCCAACCGAGATCAGTAGTTGGTGTCGAGCAGCTCGCTGCCGGCGTGGTCCTTCTCGGCCTTCGATTTCAACAGGAACCCGACGATGCCGGCCGGCAAGGCCATGGTCATGAGAAAGCCGACGGGGATGACGACGAGCAGGACGATCAGGAAGATGATGACGCCGATCATCTGATCACCCTACCCGACATGAGCCGTCGCTTCGATCTCGATCAAGGCACCGAGTGGTAGCGCTGCGACAGCGACCGCCGATCGAGCAGGCCGGTGATCGCCGAATACTTCGACATAGATGCTGTTCATCTCGGCGTAGTGATCCATCGAAGTCAGGAACACCGTGGTCTTCACCAC
>CALACD010000074.1 GCA_937890445.1 uncultured Acidimicrobiia bacterium
TTGGTCGGGCGTGGGCACGATGCGCATCCCTCGCCCTCCCCCGCCGGCCGAGGCCTTGATCAACACGGGATACCCGACGTCGCCGGCAGCGGCGGTCACGGCTTCGTCGTCCAGACCGGTCAGTTCGGCCGACGGCAGCAAGGGCACGCCGGCGTCGGCCATCCGTCGCTTCGATTCGAGTTTCGAGCCCATCACTTCGATGACCTCGGCGCTCGGCCCGACGAAGATCAGGCCGGCGTCGGCCACGGCCCTTGCGAACCCGGCGTTCTCGGCCAGGAACCCGTAGCCGGGATGAATGGCGTCGGCACCGGTTCGTGCTGCCGCCTCGAGGATGGTATCGATCCGCAGGTAGGACTCCGCCGGGGTGTTGCCGCCGATGGCGACGGCAAAGTCGGCGTCCTGGACGAAGGCGGCGTCGGCGTCGGCGTCGGAATAGACCGCCACCGTCTCGATGCCGAGCGAGTGGCACGAACGCATGATGCGTCGAGCGATCTCGCCCCGATTGGCGACCAACAGCCGATGGATCGTGCGATCGTGGGGAACAGTTCGGGCGGGAGAGTCGATCGTGGTCATTCGCTTACATCCTGAACACGCCGTAGCCACGCTGGCCCCGGCATTCGTTGGTCATGACAGCGGACAGAGCGACGCCGAGCACGTCGCGTGTGTCGCGGGGATCGATGATCCCGTCGTCGTAGAGCTGGCCCGACATCACCACCGCCTGCTCTTCGTGATTGATCTGTTCCTCGATGGTCCGGGTACGGGCGGCGTCGGCTTCCTCGTCGAAGTCGATGCCCTGGCTGGCTGCCGATTGACGGGCCACGATCGACAAGGTCCCGGCCAACTGCTCACCACCCATGACGGCGGTCTTGCCGTTGGGCCACACGAAGAGGAACCGCGGATCGTAGGGACGGCCGGCCATGCCGTAGTTGCCGGCACCGTAGGAACCGCCGATCTGAACCGTCAGATGCGGTACCGTCGAATTGGTCACGGCATTGATCTGGTGGGACCCGTGCTTGACCATCCCCTTCTGTTCGTACTCGGTTCCGATCATGTAACCGGTCACGTTCTGGACGAAGATCAGCGGGGTGTCGACCTGGTTGGCCAGTTGGATGAACTGGGCTGCCTTGTTGGCGTCCTCGTTCAACAGGACGCCTCGATCGTTGGCCAGGATCCCCACCGAGTACCCGTGGAGGTGCCCGAAGCCCGTGACCAGATTCGGACCGTAGTTGGGCTTGAACTCGTCGAACTCCGAGTCGTCGAGGATGCGGGCCAGGATCTCTCGCACCGGGAACGGAACCTTGAGATCGGCCGACACGATGCCCAGGATCTCCTCGGCGTCATAGCGGGGCGGAAGGACGGCTCGATCGGGTTGACGGCCGAGCTTTCGGTAGGTCAGCCCGGCCACGATCTGTCGACCGATGCGAATGGCATCGTGTTCATCGACCGCGAAGTAGTCCGAGACTCCCGACACGTTGGAGTGCATGGCGGCCCCGCCCAGCTCCTGCTCGTCGGCGTCCTCCCCGGTGGCCATCTTGCCCAGCGGAGTTCCACCGAGGAACACCTTGGCCTGTTGATCGACCATGACGACGTAGTCGCTGGTACCGGGCAGGTAGGCGCCACCTGCCGTCGAACTGCCGAAGACGAGCGAGATCGTGGGGATGGCGGCCGACGACAGGGCGGTGATGTTGCGAAAGACCTCGCCTGCCTGCAGATACAGGTGGAGCTGGTGAGGCAGATCGGCACCCCCGGACTCGACCAGGAAGACCATGGGCAGACGGTTCTGCCGGCAGATGTCGAGCGCCCGCAACATCTTCTTGACCGTGATCGGGTTCATCGACCCACCTCGAACCGTCGGGTCGTTGGCCAGGATCACACACTCGGTACCCGAGATCTGACCAAGGCCGGTCACGACGGCTCCACCGACGTTGAACTCGGTGTCGGCGGCGGCGGTCGGCGACAGCTCCACGAACGGACTGTCGGGATCGACCAACAGTTCGATGCGCTCGCGGGCCAGGAGTCGTCCTCGTTGTCGGTGACGGTCCCGGTACTTCTCGCCACCTCCCAGAACCGCTTCGTCGACCAGCTTCTGGTAGTCGGCCAGACGTCCTTCCATGACAGCCCGGTTCTGGAGGTAGGTCTCGCTTCGAAGGTCGAGGTTCGACTTGAGGATGCTCACCCCCCAGAAGATAGCTGGCTGCGTCTGCTTCCCCAGAACGCGAGATGCTTCGAAAGCCTCAGTTTCTGCCCGGACGGTCTCCTTCGCTACTGTCTGGGTCGACAACGATCAACTGCGTCGGCCGCCGTCGCTTGCCGAGAGGAACGCTCATGTCGTCCATCATCGAACTGTTGGAAGCCGATCCGGAGAAGCTCGGGTTCGATCCCGATGAGTTGCACGCTCGCTATCTGGCCGAGCGCGATCGTCGTGTCCGGGCCGACGGAAACGAGCAGTACACCGAAGTCGCCGGCGACTTCGCCAAGTACGTCGACGATCCTTACACCGAGCGGGTCGAACGGGATCCGGTCACCGATCACGTCGAGTTCGCCATCATCGGTGGCGGCTTCGGGGGCCTGCTGATGGGCGGGAGACTGCGCGAGGCCGGCTACACCGACATCCGGGTGGTCGAAAAGGGCGGCGACTTCGGCGGCACCTGGTACTGGAATCGCTACCCGGGTGCCATGTGCGACGTCGAGTCCTACTGCTACCTCCCCATGCTGGAGGAGCTGGACTACATCCCCAAGCACAAGTACTCCCAAGCACCCGAGATCCTCGAGCATTCGAAAGCCATCGCCCGCCACTTCGACCTCTACGACAAGGCATTGCTCGGCACCGACGTGACCGCGATGGAGTGGGACGAGCCGTCGCAGCGCTGGATCATCGAAACCGATCGGGGCGATCGCTTCACCGCTCAGTACGTGGCCATGGCCAACGGCCCGCTGAATCGCCCGAAACTCCCCGGCATCCCCGGCATCCAGGATTTCAAGGGCCATACCTTCCACACCAGTCGGTGGGACTATGCCTACACCGGCGGAGATTCCAACGGGAACATGACCGGCCTGGCCGACAAGAAGGTCGGCATCATCGGCACCGGTGCCACCGCCGTCCAGTGCATTCCCCATCTCGGCGCCTCGGCCCAGGAGCTCTACGTCTTCCAGCGCACCCCGTCGTCGGTCGACGTGCGCAACAACAGGGAAACCGATCCCGAGGAGTTCAAGAACCTCGAACCCGGATGGCAGTACCGTCGGATGGAGAACTTCAACGTGCTCGTCGATGGCGGCGACCAGGACGAGGATCTCGTCGCCGATGGCTGGACCGACATCTTCCGCAATCTGACGGGTATCGCGGCCAAGACCGCATCACGCGAGCTCGGTCGTCGGTTGACCAGCCGGGAGAAGGGCAAGCTGATGGTGCTGTCCGACTATCGCAAGATGAATTCGGTCCGCTCCCGGGCCGAGGAGATCGTCACGGATGCCGCGACGGCCGAAGCCCTCAAGCCTTGGTATCGCCAGTTCTGCAAGCGTCCCTGTTTCCACGATGACTACCTGCCCACCTTCAACCGTTCCAACGTGCACCTGATCGACACCATGGGCCAGGGCGTGGAGCGCATCACCGAACGCGGTGTCGTGATCGATGGCAAGGAGTACGAGCTCGACTGTCTGGTGTTCGCCACCGGGTTCGAGGTCGGGACCAGCTACACCCGCCGGGCCGGCTACGACATCGTCGGTCGTGGGGGCAAGACGCTGAGCGATCATTGGGCCAACGGTCTGCGCACCCTTCACGGTCTGACCACCAACGGGTTCCCGAACTGCTTCTTCCTCGGCTTCACCCAGAGTGCGATCACG
>CALACD010000075.1 GCA_937890445.1 uncultured Acidimicrobiia bacterium
GCAATGACGGTGCCACCCGCAATGACGGTGCCACCTGCGACGGTGCCACCTGCGACGGTGCCACCTGCGACGGTGACACCCGCCGCGTCGCCGGCAACGTCGTCGAGCTCGCCGGGTGGCAGTCGTGTGCTGCTCTTTGCGGCAATCGGCGTCGCCGCACTGGTGCTCATCGGGGGAGCGATCGCCATCACCACGGGCGGCAATGGCGATGATGCTGCTGCCACGCCGGAGTCGTCGACGACATCCAGCCTCGACACGACGTCGAGCACGACCGCGGCCTCGTCGACGACATCGACCACCGAAGCCACTGCAGCCGTGCCGAGCGATACCGACCTCCAGTCGCTGGTCGTGATTGCCACCGCGGCCCTCGGCGGTGACATCGATGTTGCCGTTGACAGCGGGGTCGTCACACTGACCGGGTCGATCCCGAACGAGGAAACTCGAGCCGAGATCGTCGATGCCGTCGCCTCGATCGAAGGTGTTTCCTCGGTTTCGGACCAGCTCGAACTGCCGCCCCTCGACCAACAGTGCACCGACCTCATCATGTCGCAGGACCGTTGGGCCTGTATCGAGTCGGTGACGTTCGACGGCACGACGTTGACCGCGGCCTTCACCTCGGAATCGGGAGGCGAGGTCTTCAACACCGTCGGCGGCTACCACCTTCACTTCTTCGATGATTCCGTCGACCCCGTGACGGCCGGAGTCAACGGCGACGCTTCCACTGGAGGCGGTAGCTGGGAAGTGTGGGACGACACGCCCGAGTACACGACCACCCGCTTCGCCGGAAGCGACATCACGAAACTGTGCGTTCGGATCGCGACCCCAGGTCACACCCTCGAATCACTCGACTCGGGCAACTGCTTCCCGGTGGAGCAGTCCTGACCTCGATGGGCGTTCCCATCGAGCGCTTGACGGCGGCGCCAGGTGTGACCGACCCGGAGCCGTTTGCCGGGCCCGACCATCCGATGCGGAAACTGACCCGAGCCGTGGCCTTCGACGGGGAGTGGACCCCGGATCGGGCCGCCAAGGTGAGTGCGCTCTTCGACGGTATGGCAGCGGAATGGGCGGCTCGACTCCACAGTTCGAAGTTGGCCCCTGTCATCGATGCCCTCGATCGGGGCGGCGTTGCCCGTGGCGGCCGTTGGCTGGAACTCGGCTCGGGCACCGGCGCCGGGACGTCGGTGCTGGCAGAGCAGTTCGAGGCCGTGATCGCCCTCGATCTGTCCCGACAGATGCTGCTGCACGCGCCCGGCCACCTTGCTCCTCGGGTGCAGGGAGATGCGTCGTCCCTGCCGTTCGCGGCAGGGACCTTCCGGGGCGTGCTGATCCTGAACATGCTGCTCTTCCCCGCAGAGGTCACACGAGTCCTGGCCCCCGACGGGGTGGTGGTGTGGGTGAACAGTCTCGGTGACCAGACACCCATTCACCTGCCCGTCGAGGAGGTGCTCGAGGTCTTCGGTCCGGGATGGACGGCGCGGACTGCGGACGCCGGCACCGGGTTCTGGGCCACGCTTCGCCGGGATGTGCTCCGGTAGCCGGAGAACGTCAGCCCAGCAGTGATGCGACGGCGGTCGCCGCCGCCAGTCCCGACAAGTACGCGCCTTCGATCTTGGGCCCGCCGAAGGCATCACCGGCCAGGACGAGGGGCCCAGGGGATGCTGCCACCACCGCACACCGATCGGGCCACGGCTCGACAGGTCCGCTGTAGCGCCATTTCTTGATCTGGGCGGTGCCGACGTCGGTCGAGGACAGTCCCACGGCCTCGCAGGCCAGGGGCAGCAGGTGTTCGACGAGCTCGTGGTTGGAAGCCTCCCACAACTCGTCCGATCGTTGGTGGGCGACGTGGAAGGTCAGTGCCGGCGAGGCGCTGATGCCCTTGACGTGGTTGTCGGCGATGAACGAGAAGTCGGGATCGCCGGGAGTCTGGCGAGCCCCGGTCGGGCCCAGATCAGGCCGGCGGTCGGTGGTCATCAACAGGGCGATGACCTTGTGATAGCGAAGGGATCGGAGCGCATGATGCTCTTCGTCGAGACGCACGGGCCCGGCATCGAGGATCTCGAGAGATTGGGGTACCGGTGGGGTGGCGATGACTGCTACCGCGTCGTCGGGTTCGCGGTTGGCCCCGTCGTAGGTGACTGTCCACCCGTCGGAACCGGCGATCGTGGCCTGGGCTCGCACACCGGTGACGATGTCGATTCCCCGACTCAGATGGCGGGCCAGTCGGTTCATCCCACCCTCGGCCCGATAGCGGGGATAGCCGTCGGGTTCGCCGAAGCCCCGGCACCACTCGGTGACCACGCCGTCGGTGAGCCAATGCTCGACCTGGGCGCTGAACCCGGGATCCCGTACCGTGAAGAACTGGGCGCCGTGGTCGAGGGTCGCATCGTCGATACGGCGCGTTGCCAGCCGCCCTCCCGGAGATCGGCCCTTGTCGACGATCAGGACATCATGGTCGAGACGGGTCAGTTCCTGGGCCGCGATCAGGCCGCTCAATCCGGCGCCGATGATGAGTACCTCTGGCATGGCAACACCCTACGGGAGTCCGAGACAGGCCGGAACCTACGCAGTCGGGCAGGGCGAACGGACCACACCTGTGACCGACGACCTCACCCGGGTCCAACTTTCCGACGGAAAGTCATCGTTCCCAGTTGGTCTGAGCCTCGCAGGTTGCAATGCTGAGGCCATGGCCCGTGTCCTCGTCACCGAAGAAATCGCCGACAACGGATTGGAGAAGCTTCGCTCTGCTGGTCACGACGTCGACGTCCAACTCGGTCTCGACTCCGACGGACTGCTGTCGGCCGTCGTCGGAGCCCATGCATTGCTCATCCGTTCGGCAACCACGGTCACCGAGGAGGTGCTGATGGCGGCCACGGATCTTGTCGTGGTCGGCCGGGCCGGCATCGGTCTGGACAACGTCGACGTCGATGCCGCCACCAAACGGGGCGTCATGGTGGCCAACGCGCCGTTGTCCAACATCGTGTCTGCTGCCGAGCAGACGATGGCGTTGTTGCTGGCCCAGGCCCGCAACACCGCGCAGGCCGACGCTGCCCTCAAGGCCGGTCGTTGGGAGCGGTCACAGTGGACGGGCATGGAACTCCACGAAAGGACGCTGGGCATCATCGGTCTCGGTCGGATCGGCAAGCTGGTGGCCCAGCGAGCCCTGGCATTCGGGATGAACCTCGTGGCCTACGACCCGTTCATCACCGAGGATCGTGCTCGGCAGCTGTCGGTGGAGTTGGTCGATCTCGACACCCTGGCAGCGCGGGCCGACATCGTCACGGTGCACGTGGCCCGAACACCCGAGACCGTCGGCCTGATCGGACGTGACTTCCTGGCCAAGGCCAAGGATGGTGTGCGTATCATCAACGTGGCTCGGGGTGGCATCGTCGACGAGGAGGCGCTGTACGACGGGTTGGTCTCGGGCAAGGTCGGGGCGGCCGGGCTCGACGTGTTCAGCACCGAACCGATGACGGAGTCACCCCTGTTCGGTTTGGCGAACATCGTCGTGACCCCTCATCTGGGAGCCTCGACGCACGAGGCTCAGGACAAGGCCGGGGTGACCGTGGCCGAGCAGATCAATCTGGCGCTGGCCGGTGATTTCGTGCCCTTCGCCGTGAACGTGGATGCGGCCGAGGTCGCCGGCACGATGCGGCCGTTCGTGCCCCTGGCCGAGCAACTGGGTTTGTTGTTCAGCTCGCTGGTCAATGAACTCCCGGCGTCCATCGAGGTCGTCTTCGAAGGAGAGATCGGGGAGTTCGACAATCGTCTGGCGACCCTCTCGGCCATCAAGGGGTTGCTGTCGGTCGGTGCCGGCGAACCGGTGTCGTACGTGAACAGCCAGAGCATTCTGGCCGAGCGAGGCATCACGGTTCGAGCCGTGGCCAAGTCCGAAGCCCGGGACTATGTCAATCGACTCGAGATTCGGGGAGGCGGCCGATCGATCGCCGGAACGTTGCTCGGACTCCGGAACGAGGCTCGATTGGTGTCGATCGACGGCCACGATGTCGATCTGCCGCCAGGACCGAACATGTTGGTCATCCGCAACGATGACCGACCTGGAGTCATCGGCCTCGTCGGAACCCTGCTGGGCGATGCCGACATCAACATCGACGACATGGCGGTCGGTCGCGACAGCTCGCATTCCTCGGCCGTGATGTTGCTGGCGACCGGCCAGCCCGTGGCGCCGGCGGTACGTGATTCGATTCGAGCCCTCGATGGCATCCTGTCGGTCGACCCCCTGACGGTGTAGCGAAACGGTGTCGGCAAGACGCCCGGCATCGACTGCATCAAGGGGTCGACCGCATCAAGGGGTCGACCGAGGGGTCGACTGTGGTGAGGGGAAG
>CALACD010000076.1 GCA_937890445.1 uncultured Acidimicrobiia bacterium
GCCATGGGCGGCGGGTTCGAGATCACGCTGGCCTGTGACCTCATCATTGCTTCCGACAACGCCCGCTTCGCGCTTCCCGAGCCCAAGGTCGGACTGGCGGCACTGGCAGGCGGTGTGCACCGCCTGCCCCGCCAGATCGGGATGAAGAACGCCATGGGCATGATGCTGACCGGGCGCCATGTACCAGCGGCCGAGGGCAAGGAACTCGGTTTCGTCAACGAGGTCGTGACCCAAGCGGAACTCGCCGACCGAGCGTTGGCCTGGGCCCACATGATCTGCGAGTGTTCGCCGATGTCGATTCGGGCCACCAAGGAAGCAGCCATGACCGGTTTCGAACATGGCGGTGTGCGAGCGGCGCACGAGGCCCAGTACGAGGCCGTGCGAGCCATGATGAAGAGCGAAGACTTCATCGAAGGTCCTGTTGCCTTCGCCGAGAAGCGTGCCCCGCAGTGGAAGGGCCGCTGAGGAACGACTGACGAAGCAGTTCTGCCTGGCTCAGGGTTCGGGCCAGGCGAACCAGCCGGCCTCGCCGGCGGTTTGTCCTGCAGCATTCTTGTGCTCGAACAATTCCAACAACACGCCGTCGGGTGCTTCGACCATCAGATAGTCCAGTTCATCCAGCATCCGCAGGCTGTCGGGCCGCGCGTGCCCGGCGTCGATGAGGCGCTTGGCCAGTCCCGCCAGGCCCTCGATCTGGAAGCCGAGGTGATGAACTGCCGAGGGCCCCCGCCCACGGGGAGGCTGATCGTAGAAATTGAGACGCCCGTCCCCTACTGCGACCAGCACGTTGCGAGCCCCACCGAAGGACGTATCGGCGACGACCTCGGCATCGAACCAGGTGCGATAGAAGGCCAACGACGCATCCAGGTCGGACGCGAACAGGTGGGCATGGTGCATGCGGGCTCTCATGGTGCTTCCTCTCGTCGAGTGCCCGACGCGCTTCACCGGTGCCGGCCGGCGCCGGAATCCTCACGTTGGGCAGGGCAATGCTATGTTCGACGCTGTCGTTGCCGCATCGCAGGAGACCATCATGGATTTCACCCCAAACGAGGATCACGAGGCCATTCGCGAAGGAGTTCGTCGAGTCTGCGCCAAGTATCCCGACACCTACTGGCGAGAGCACGATGAGAACCACGAGTTCCCGTGGGACTTCTATGCCGACATGGCCGCCGGCGGCTGGATCGGGATCGCCATTCCCGAGGAGTTCGGCGGAGGTGGCCAGGGCATCACCGAGGCCTCGATCGTTCTGGAAGAGGTAGCAGCAAGCGGCGCGGCCATGAACGGCTGCTCGGCCATCCACCTGTCGATCTTCGGCATGGAACCGGTGCGTAAGTACGGCTCTCCTGAACTGGTGAACGAGTTCCTTCCGGGCGTGGCCAACGGAACCATTCACGCTGCCTTCGGCGTCACCGAACCCGACGCCGGCACCGACACGACCTCGATCAAGACCCGGGCGGTTCGTGACGGCGACGAGTACGTGGTCACCGGCGCCAAGGTCTGGACGACCAAGGCCCCCTATTGCGATGTGTGTCTGTTGCTCGTCCGCACGACACCCAAGGAGGAGTGTGACGGTCCGACACAAGGCATGACGTTGCTGCTGGTCGATCTGAAGGATCCTGCGGTCGACATCACACCCATTCCGAAGCTCGGCCGCAACGCCGTCGTGTCGTGCGAAGTCCGCTACGACGGGCTCCGCGTTCCGGTGTCTCGACGAGTGGGTGAGGAGGGCGAGGGCTTCCGCTACATCATCGATGGACTCAATCCCGAACGCATCCTCATCGCCAGTGAGGCCCTGGGCATCGGTCGAGCCGCATTGCGGACCGCAGTGGACTACGCCAACGAGCGGGTCATCTTCGGGCGGCCCATCGGGCAGAACCAGGGTCTGGCCTTTCCCCTGGCCGACAGTCACGCCAAGTTGCGGGCAGCCGAGCAGATGGTCCGTGTCGCCTCGTGGCGCTACGACAACGGCCTCAGCTGTGGCGAGGAAGCCAACCTGGCCAAATACCTGGCAGCCGAGGCCGGCTTCGATGCCGCCGACCGGGCGATGCAGACCCACGGAGGGTTCGGCTACGCCAAGGAGTACAACGTCGAGCGCTACTGGCGAGAGTCGCGCCTGATGAAGATCGCTCCGGTCAGCCAGGAGATGGTGCTCAACTTCGTCTCCAACAAGGTGCTGGGCCTCCCGCGCAGCTACTGACGACGGACGGCATCGCCGTCCCGGCGCAGAGCCAGCTGTTCGAGCAGCGCTGGGCTTGGTTACGAACCGTTTCCGGGGTCCCGGTTCGGCCCTCGTAATGTCACCCCACCATCGACCACCAACGTCTGACCGGTGATCCAGCGGGCCTGGTCCGACAGGAGGAACGTGACGGCGTTACCGATGTCCCAACCGGTGCCCTCGGTCCCCAGCATGCTGGCCCGGGCTCGCTGCCGGCGTGCCTCCTCGCTCATTCCGGCGGCATAGACCATGGGAGTGTAGACGGGGCCGGGTGCCACGCAGTTGACCCGCACCCCCTGGGCCGCATGGTCGACGGCCATGGCTTTGGTGAGGGCAATGACCGCACCCTTGGAGGTGGAATAGGCCGTCAGGTTGCGAGGACGCAGGGCCGAGATGGACGAGATGTTGACGATGGATCCGCCGTCGACCATTGCCGGAATCGCGTATTTGGAGGCGAGCATCATCGAGGTCACGTTGATCGTCATGACCCGTTCCCAGTCCGACAACGACGACTCGAC
This sequence comes from uncultured Acidimicrobiia bacterium, assembly GCA_937890445.1. Classification (GTDB taxonomy): domain Bacteria; phylum Actinomycetota; class Acidimicrobiia; order Acidimicrobiales; family SZUA-35; genus JAHECQ01. Next base: position 2,734 of record CALACD010000076.1, read on the forward strand.
CACCGAACCTCGTGAGCCGATGCCGACGTTGTTGACCAGACCGCCGACCGCGCCGAAGTGCCCCAGCGCGGCAGCGACCATCTCCTGGCATGCCGCTTCGTCGGTGACATCGGCCTCGTGGGCCGCTGCAGTACCTCCTTCGGCGGTGATGGCCGACACGGTGGCCTCGGCCGCCGACAATTTCCGGTCGACCACCACCACGTTGGCCCCCTGTCGGGCCAACAACACGGCGGCCGCTCGTCCGTTGCCGACGCCGTCGTCGAGTTGCGAACCGCCGCCGCTGACAATGATCGTCCGGCCCGATAGGCCAGTGTCACCCTCGGTGCCGGGTGGACGCTGCGGAGCGGGCTCGATGGTGTTCATGGTCGCCCCGCTCCCGGGATGGTGACCTCGACGATCTCGATCCGCCCGTTGCGAGAGGCTGCTGCCGGTGGGCCCGACGCGGTGTTGGTGACGACGAACAGGGTGCGTCGTTCCGGTCCTCCCAGCATGCAGGCAAAGGCATGACGCCCCTCGCCGCACGAGATGCGGTCGGTGACCTCGCCCCCTTCGACCACCCGGACGACTTCGCCGTTCCGGGGATCGGCCGACCAGATGCCTTCCTCGGCGTCGAGGCAGATGCCGTCGGGCAGATTGTGGCCCAGGTCGGCCCAGACTCGGCGATTGCTCAACGAGCCGTCGGAGCTCCGGTCGAAAGCCGTCAGACGATTGGCCATCGTCTCGCCCACGATGAGCGTCGCCCCGTCGGGGGTGATGACGGCACCGTTCGGGAACGCCAACCCGTCGGCCGCGATCGACACGGAGCCGTCGGGTTCCACCAGCATCAGGGTGGTCTCCGCGAACGGTTCGCCCTTGTGGCGATCGAATCCGAAGTTCCCGACGTAGGCCCGACCGTCGGCGTCGATCACCATGTCGTTGCAGGGACTGCTGACCGAGCCCGACAGGTCGGCGTGTTCCCGCAGTCGTTGTCCGTCCCACCGCAGTAGTCGCCGATCCAGCATCGACACGACCAGCAGGTCTCCGTCGGGCAACCAACCGAGCCCCGAGGGCTGCATCGGAACTTCGAACTGGGTCTCTCGTGCCCCGTCGATCGTGACCGTCACCACCTGATGGCGGTAGAAGTCGGAGAACCACAGTCGGTCGTCGCGCCAGCGAGGTCCTTCGCCGAAGGACACGTCGTCGAGGATGGGAGTGAGGTCCATGTCGGCAACCTACTGCAACGTGCGCCGACGAGCAGCAGCTGCAAGAGTCGATGCATGAAAGCTGCGATTCTGCGTGAGGGCTCGATGGTGGTGGACGACGTGCCGGAACTGACTCCCGACGAGGGCCAGGTGCTGGTCGAGGTCGTGGCCTGCGGCATCTGTGGGTCGGAC
>CALACD010000077.1 GCA_937890445.1 uncultured Acidimicrobiia bacterium
GGGTCACCGACTCGTTCGCTCAGTTGAACGTCATAGTCGAAGGCCCGGAAGTACTCCTGTAGCGCCAGCATGCGGTCGTAGTTCGTAGTGGCGCCAGCGGTGATGGCAGCGGCTTCGTTCGCCACCCGGTCGGTGAGATCGTCGGGCAGCGGAAGGTATCGCTCTGCGATCTCGACCGGCACGGCAGGGGGAGCGGCACGAAGCTCATCGGGCGTGAACAGGGCAATCGTCGACTCCACCGTGTAGGTGATTCCGTCGCTGGTCGGGCGAGAGTTGTCGACTGTCAGCGAACCGGAGTCGGCATTCCACGACACATCGCTCTCGGACTCCACACGGGACGGAGCAAAGGCAGCAGGCAGCCAGATCTCGGCCAAACTGTCGATGGTGAACTCCTGGGTCACGGTCAACGTCGTGCCGGCATTGACGCCCAGACCGGGAAGATCACCGCTCTCTTCGCGGAAGGTTCCCCGTGTGGACCACAGACCATTCTCGTAGCTGTCGAGGCCCGCCAACCGCCAATACGATGGTCGATCGGATCGGACGGTGAACAGTTGGGTATTGGTCTGGGTCACGAGCCGAGCCTCGATGTTGACGTAGGGGCTGATGACGGATCGGACCGGGTCACCCTGATTGCGCCACGAATAGAGCTCCTCGGAACTTGCGCCGGGTAGTCGGGGTCCGGCCACTGCCCCCAGCAGCACGGCGACGACACCGAAGATGGCGCCGTTGCGGGCCAGCGCCATCGGCCCTCGGCGCCGGTCCGCTGTCAGCCAGATACTGTTGGTGGCCAGGTCATCGACCCGTTGCACCACCGCCCAGATCAGGACCGCCCCGGCAAACACCACGGTGGCGACGATCTGTCGCTGGCCCGAGCCGAGCACCGCAGAGAAGACGAACAACAGCGCGGCGGGAAGGACCGGTTCGAACGCCAGTCGCAGTCGGAGCGCCCCCCAGTCGGTCAGGAAGGACATGACCCAGGTGGCGATCAGCGCGGCAGCAACGAACGGATCGAGCGTTTCCACGGGCGCCCGCAGCTCACGGAACTGCGCCAATCCGTCGTCGAACAACACCCTCAGGATCGCCCTGGTCTCGGTTGTGGGAAGAACCCCGAACCGGGCGCTGCCGGGTGCGTAGCGATTGACGACCAGCACGGTCAGTGCACCGAGGGACACGACGGCAGCGACCAGCAGCGGAAGCCGAGCCCGGCGAGCTCCGATGGCGACCGCGGTCGACAACAGCGATGCCCCGATCACGGGCAGAACAGCTGACGAGTCGTCGAACACTCGTACGAAACCGAATGCTGCAGACGGCACCAGGAGCGCCGCTGCCAGTTCCAGCCGAACGCTCGGAACGTGCTGGCTCACCGGCCGACTCCGATTGCACCGGCCGCCGCCCGCCAGGCCGCCGCGAAGTCGTGGGTGCCATCGTGGATGATCGAGCCGCCCCAGCCGCCGTCCTCGGGGGCGTGGCAGATGACCGGTAGCACCACGCCGAACACCCGTCGGGCTCGTTCGATCGCAGTGGCGAGTTCGGCACCCGGTCGACCGGTGATGATCACCAGGGTTCCTCCTCTGCCGATCCGGCTGATCTCCTCGACGGTGCGAATCAGCGAAGCATCCGGGGTGGTGTTCATGGATGCCAACTGCTCGTCGATCGCGTTCAACTCCTGCCGACTACGAATGTCGGACACCGAAGCCGGAGCCGTGGTGAGAAATCGGAGCGCGTCGTCGCCCCGCCAGGCCGCGGTCAGGGTGCTGATGGCGGCCGAACATGCTCGATCGAATCCGGCCTCGTCGAAGACCTCGGCCTGTCGGTCCAGAACGATCGTGACGCGTCCCGTCCGGGGACGCTCTTCTTGGCGGACCACCAGGTCGTTTCCCCGGGCCGAGGCCTTCCAGTGCACCCGCTTCAGCTCATCGCCCACCACGTAGGGACGCAGGGCGAAGAACTCGTCGCCGCCCGAGGCCAGGGCTCGAATGGGCTGAAGGTCTGCGGTTGGGTCGTGGCCGGCGGTTGCCTGCAGGATGCCGAGGTCGACCAATTCGGGGTGCACCACCAGCCGCACACGGTCCGATGCCCGAGTGACACTCCTGGTCAGCCCCAGCGGATCGCCCAGCGTCAGGTCCAGCGGACCGACCGTCAGCTCGCCCCGCCGTCGAGTCGGGAGACGATAGGCAACCTCGGCACGACCATCGGCGGCGATGGGGGCAAGGTGGAGGCTGGCCCCCTGTGAACCGCCCACCTCGTCATCGAGCCGGAGGACCGGGGTCTGTCGCTTGGAGGTGTTGCGCAGCACCAGATCGATCCGGGCCGGAGTGCCGGCCCGCAGCTTGCTGGGGGCTGCGGTCCGCCCGATGGCCAAGTCGAGCGACGCCGTCGCCGTGTAGAGCGCACCCAGAACGACGCACAGACCGCACATGGCAGCGAGCAGGTACATCTCGTCGGTGCCGAAGAGCCGGCCGATCACGAAACTGATCACCCCGGCAAGACCGACGCCGATGCCGCCCCGAGTCAGTCCCATCAGACGCGATCGTAGGGGACCGGGATCGACTGGAGGATGTCGCCCACGACCGAATCGGCCGTGGTGCCCTGGAGTTGCGCCTCCGGGCGCAGCAGGAGGCGGTGCGAGATCACCTGGGTCGCTACTCGCTTGATGTCATCATCGGTCACGAAGGTCCGGCCCTGGGCCGCGGCCCGAGCTCGGCTGACCCGTTGCAGGCTGAGTGTCGCCCGCGGCGACATGCCCAGCGACACTGCCGGGTGACGCCTCGTCGCCTCGGCCAGATCGATCAGGTAGGACCGCAGCGCGTCATCGATGTGCACCATCGTGACCATCGAGGTCATGGCGATGATGTCACTGATGTTGGCAACCGGTTGGAGACGGCCCACCAACCCGTCGGATTCATGGGCATGGAGGATGGCCAACTCGTTGTCCCGGTCCGGGTAGCCCACCGAGATCCGCATCAGGAAGCGATCGAGTTGGCTCTCGGGCAGCGGATAGGTCCCTTCCTGTTCGATGGGGTTCTGCGTGGCGAGAACCATGAACGGCGTCGGGAGCTGGTGGGTGGTGCCGTCGACGGTCACCTGGTTCTCGGCCATTGCTTCCAACAACGCAGACTGGGTCTTGGGCGAGGCACGGTTGATCTCGTCGGCCAGGAGCAGACCGGTGAAGATCGGACCCGGCCGGAACTCGAAGCTGGAATCGGTTCGGTTCCAGACGCTCACGCCGGTCACGTCGGCCGGAAGCAGGTCCGGGGTGAACTGCACCCGACCCAGGCGGGCACCGACGGAAACGGCGAGCGCCTTGGCCAATGTGGTCTTTCCGACGCCGGGGACGTCCTCGACCAGCAGGTGCCCACTGGACAAGAGGCAGAGGACGGTTTGCTCGATCACGTCGCGCTTGCCTCGGACGACCTGCTCCATGTTGTCGCTGATGGCTCGGAACGCTGCGGCAAAGCGCCCCGCCTTCTCCTGGTCGAACGCGGTCGTCCCGTTGTCAGTCACGTGATCTGAAGCCCCTCGTAGTCGCGAGAAGTCGCAGACTACCGCGCGGTTCGGCCCCGTCGATGGTCGGGCTAGGTTTGGTCGAATGGACGCCCGATCTACCACCCCGGCATCGAGTGCCGAACCATCGACCGTGTTGGCCGTCGACATCGGCGGAACCAAGATGGCGGCCGGCGTGGTCAGTTCTGATGGGATGCTGATCGACCGAGCACAGACACCGACGCCCGCCTCCCTTGATGGTGACGAACTCTTTGCCACGCTGGCCGATCTTCTCGATCGGTTTCGCCCGTTCGATCAGTTCGTCGTCTGTGGGGTCGGCTGCGGAGGGCCGATGTCGGCAGGGGGCGCGACCGTCTCACCGCTGAACATTCCGGCCTGGCGCTCGTTTCCCCTGGGGGAGAGGCTGGCTCGACTGACGGGACGAGAAACCAAGGTCGACAACGACGCCAAGGCACTGGCGTTGGCCGAGGCATGGGTCGGTGCTGCTCGCGGATGTCGCGACTTCGTGGCGATGGTGGTGTCGACGGGTGTCGGTGGCGGCATCGTGTTGGACGGAAGACTGCTGGACGGCGCGGCCGGCAATGCCGGTCACATCGGCCACATGTTGGTCGAACCCGGTGGTACCGCAGTGCCGGGTCATGTGGCCGGAGTCCTCGAGTCGGAGGCGTCGGGCACCGGCATTGCCTACCGGACCGGCCGCCCGGCTGCCGAGGCCTCTGCGGCCGAGATCGAGCGAGTTGGTCGCATGGTTGGTCGTGCTGTCGGATCGACCGCCAACCTGCTCGATCTCAAACTGGCGGTCATCGCCGGTTCGGTCGCGCTGGGCTACGGCGAGCCCTTCTTCGCTGCGGCACAAGCCGAGGTCGACGCGCTGTGCCAGCTCGACTTCAGTCGGGGAACCAAGGTGCGGCCGGCGGGATGTGGGGACGAGGGACCGCTGATCGGCGCAGCCGCCGTCGGCCTGCGCTACCTGGGACATCCGATCGGCATCATCAGCTGAGACGGTTCAGCCGGGGAAGCTCCGCTTCGGTTCAGCCGGGGAAGCTCCGCTTCCATTCCAGGAACGTCACGAGGTCTTCGGGTCGGAGCGGGCCGTTGCCATCGCCGCCGTAGGCCGTCTCGAGGCGGAAGTGCATCCAGGCCTCGTCAGGAATCGGCAGGTACGGAGCGCGTCGCCACCAACCCCGGGGGGCCAGTGTTCGCATCGTCGCGATTGCCGCCCCCCACAGGTCCGGTCGTCGGAGAATGGCGAACACCACGGGCAGCGATGCAACCGCGACGGGCGGCCGAGCTCTGGTTGGTGGGGCAGAGGACATGCACGGATTCCCGTTACTTGGGGATGTCCTTCCACGCGCCCTGGTCCGCTCGTGGCTCCTTGGGAAGACCCAGCACCATCTCGCCGATGATGTTGCGTTGGACCTGGCTGGTTCCGGCGTAGATCGTGCCGGCCCGAGCGTTGAGGAACGTTCCCATCCAGCTGCCACTGGTGGTGGCATCGGCGCCAGGGGCATCGGTGGCGAAGGCCGAACTCGGGAACTTGCCCTCCTGTACCAGCGCATCACTGCCCAGGATGTCCATGGCCAGTTCGGTGATCTGCTTGTGGTATTCCGACCAGTAGAGCTTGAAGATCGACGCGTCGGGTCCGGGGTGATCGCCGGCCAGGAACTTGGTGAGCGTGCGCATGCCCAGGAAGCGCATGATCTCGACCTTCGAGTGGGCCCAGGCGAGGCGCTGCCGGATCAGGGGGTCCTGGTCCTTGCCGCGGCTCCTTGCCAACTCCATCAACCGGTCGACCTCACCCCTGAAGGCAACCGGCGTGGTGGCCGCCGCCTCGCCCCGTTCGAAGCCCAGCAGCGTCATGGCGACGGCCCAGCCGCCGTTGACCTCGCCGATCACGTTCTCCTTCGGGCACTTGGCATCGGTGAAGAAGACCTCGTTGAACTCCGAGTCGCCGCTGATCATCTTGATGGGCCGAACCTCGACACCCGGTTGATCCATCTCGACCAGCAGGAAGGAGATGCCTCGATGCTTCGGGGCGTCGGGATCGGTGCGAGTCAGCACGAAGATGTGGTCGGCCAGATGGCCGGCCGACGTCCAGATCTTCTGGCCGTTGATGCGCCACTCGTCGCCGTCGAGTTCGGCTCGACAGCCGAGGTTCCCGAGGTCCGATCCGGCATTGGGTTCGCTGTAGCCCTGGCACCAGATGTGTTCGCCGGAGATGATCTTGGGCAGGAACTCTCGCTTCTGTTCGTCGGTGCCCCACTGAATGATCGTGTTACCGACCATCTGGATGCTGAACGCATCGTTGCTGCCACCGGTCGGTACCCCCGCCTTCTCGAACTCCTCGGCCATGATGACGGCCTCGAGTTGGGTGAGCCCACCACCGCCGAACTCCTTGGGCCAGGTGGCAGCCAGCAGTTGATTGTCCCGCAGGACCTCTCTCCAGCTCCGGATGAACTCGAGGGAGGCCTCGCCGTCGAGTGCCCCGATTCCTTGCCAGTCAGCGGGTAGGTGCTCGGTCAGGAAGGACTGGATCGTGATTCGATAGTCGTCGGCTTCAGCGGTGTAGGTCGGCTGCATGGGATGCAGCGTACTGGTCGGGCCGAATCTCACGCAGCCAGGTACTCGTCCCATTCCGCCGGCACGGTGCCGGCGGCCACGGTGACCCAGACGTACTTGGCGGGAACCGTGGGCGGCCGCTTGAGGCGGAGCGAGCACTCGGCCAGGAGACGATCGCCCTTGGAGGTGTTGCACCGCCGACAACAGGCAACCACGTTGGTCCACTCGTGCTTGCCCCCTCGGCTGCGAGGCAGGATGTGGTCGATGCTCTCTGCCGCGCGGTCGCAGTACTGGCAGCGATGGTTGTCTCGCATGAACACGGCCCGCCGATTCACGGGGGCGTGCCGTTCGAACGGGACCTTGACGAAGTAGCGGAGCCTGATGACCGACGGCACGGCCACGCAGAGATGCTCGCTCTCGACGGTCGCGCCCGTGTCGGCCAGGACATCGACCTTCTGAGCCAGGGCGAGCACCACCGCACGGCGACTGGAGACAACCCCGATCGGCTCGTAGGTCGCGTTCAGCACCAGCGCTCGCGACATGCCGAAACGATACTTGCTGGGCCGTGGCCGCGCCGGGTCGATTCGCTGGTCTCAGTCCACCGAGGGCGCCTCTGCGGTTCGCCGATCGACGCAAAGCTGATCCAGGAACACCTCGGTGACCTCATCGACGGTGGGCGCGGTCACCCCGACCGGCCAGCCGATCGCGAGGTCGGTTGCCGCCAACCGCTGCAGGCTCGGCCCGCCGAATGACATGACCGGTTCCGGGTCCCAGTGGAGGAGACACAGCGTCTGGAATCGGGCCGCATCGCGGGTCCTGCGTTGGCTGAGACCCACGACCTTGTGGTCCGAGACCATGACCTCGCCGCTGGCCCGGCCGGCAAAACACAACCGTCGACCGGCGTCGCGTCCGATCATGGGTCCGTGATGGGCTTCGACCCGGGTCCCGCTGCCCTCGATGATCTGGCGCAGCGTTCGGGCCCAGACGTCGGCGACCCAATGGGCCGAGGTGTCCACGTCATCGACCCACAGCATCGAGGTGGACGGGAGGACGAGATCGATCCACACGCCGTTGTCCGGAGTCACGATCACCAGCCCGCCACCACTTCGCCGTCGACAGACATCCCAACCGGCGTCCATGGCGGCCGAGGAGCGAAGATCATCGGCCGGCTGACTGCTGCCCAGGACGAAGGTCGGGCGAGTGACCTGATGGATCCACGCGGTGGGGCGGAGTGGGGCCGGGAGCACGCGGTGATGGAAGTCGTGGGCAGCGCCGCGGCTGGACTCGATCCACCACGGGTCGGCAGGCGAAACGCCGGGGTCGGATGCGGTCACCGGGGGAGCGTAGATCCGATCATCGGCCTGGGGTCGCCGGGGTCGACCAAAAACTTCTCCCCGTGGTCGCATCGACGCCCACCGAGAAAAGTCCTGGTCAGGGTGTTGGCGTAGGCGCTCGATCGAACAGGTGTTCTCGCTATTGGTGGTCGGATGGTCACGGAATGTCAGGAAATGCTTGCTTGGTGGGGGGAAGTGTCATAGATTGGCACGCAGTGGGGGAGCAGCCCAGTTGGGGATGCTCTCCCAGAAGAACGCAAACGGAAGAACGCAAACGGAAGAACGCACGCAGGCCCGCACGGGGTGAAGGCGACAACGAGACGGGAGGAAGGTGTGCTGAATGTTCGTAGGGCAGTACGACCACTCCCTGGACGACAAGGGGCGGGTGGTCGTGCCGTCCCCGTTTCGGGCCTTCGTCGACAATCGGGCGTTTGTCACCCGACTCGACGGCTGCATCGGGCTGTGGGGTTCGGACGATTTTCGCGATGTGGCGAAACGTTGGAAGTCCGAGATGGATGGCGGGAACGTCAGCAGTCGTGTCTTCCGGAAACTCATGTCCGGTGTGCGGGAAGTGAAGTTGGATGCAGCTGGTCGAATCACGCTCCCGCGGGAGTTGCTCGACGAGTTCGGCTTCGTGACCCAGGTGGTGGTGGCCGGTCGGTACGACCGGGTGGAGATCTGGCCGGCTGAGCGTTACGCCGACCAACTCGAGTCCGACGAAGCCAGCGAGGAGCTGGCCGAAACCGTCGCCCGGCTCGGGATCTGAACAATCGAGCAAATCTCAAGAGCGGATCGCACCCAGAGGCCTCGGCCAAGGTGCGGAGAACCAACGGAACCGACCAGGAAGGAGCACGGCGAGAACAACAAGTTGATTCGTACATCGGTTGCCTTCCGGGTGCGAGAGAGTGGTACTTCTGCCCCACAACTCCGCCCGCTACCCCTCAGCAAGGATCAGGAGAGAAACCCTGCCTTGCGCCTTTCACCCGGGGGGCTACCGATGCCCGAATCGAGCGCCGTTCTCGCCTGTGTTTGCCATGGCGGACGACTCGCATCCAGCGCCCTCTG
>CALACD010000078.1 GCA_937890445.1 uncultured Acidimicrobiia bacterium
GGCACACCCGAACAGGCTGTCGAGACCATCCTGGCCTACCGAGAAAGCGGTGCGGACCTGGTGAACATCGCGCTCCGAGCTCCCATCGACGCCGAGGTGCTCGACGCCTACCTCGACGTGACCGTGCCGGCCGTTCGGGCCGCCGCCAAGTGAGCCCACCCGGGGTCAGCTGGGTCGGTGCGTTCACGGGGCGGTGCGTTCACGGGGCGGTGCGTTCACGGGGCGGTCAGCAGAGCGCGTATGTCGCGGGCAACAAGGCGAGCGCGCATGGCTGCTGCGTCGTCGGCCGTTTGTTCGGCCGCTCGTTCGGCAGCCACCCGCTCGGTGTACGTGGCCACCTCGAGGTCGCGTCGGCCGGCGTCCCATCCGAGCTGCTCGCCCACCAGGTCGGCGACACGGGATGACGCCTGGACACCACGATCGGCACACTCGAACGACAGGCGAGTTCGTCGGGTGAGGACATCTTCGACATGGCGCGCACCCTCGGCCCGAGCCGCCAGCACCACCTCGGCCTCCAGGTAGGGGGCTCCCCCATCGAGGGTCCTGACCCAGTCCGGTTCCTCGGCGATGAGATCGCCGATCTCGGAGATGCCCGAGCCGTAGCGACCGAGCAGTCTTCGGACCTGGGTGGTCGACACACCCAGTCGGTCGGACCAACCCTGCACATCCGCCAGCGCTTCGTCGTAGCCGTCGGCGCCATGGAGCGGGAGCTCGCTGGTGATCGATGGGCCGACCGGGCTGCGTCCCAGCGCTCGCCGTTCGTCGACCGCAGCATCGATGGCGTCGGCCGCCATCACCCGATAGGTCGTGTACTTGCCTCCGGCGATCGACACGAGGCCAGGCAGAGGTCGTGCCGTGGCGTGCTCCCTGCTCAGCTCGGCCGTTTCGGCCTCGTTGCCGGCAATGAGCGGCCGCAAGCCGCTGTACACCCCGGTGATGTCGTCGGGACCGAGCGGTGTGGCCAGGATGGCGTTGGCCTGGTCCAGCACGTACCGGACGTCGGCGCTGTTGGCGGCTGGATGCTCCAGGGACTCGGTCCAGTCGGTGTCGGTCGTGCCCAACAGCCAGTGATCGCCGAAGGGAATGATGAACAGCACGCTCGTCCTGGTCTTTGTGATGACGCCCCCCGAGCCCTCGATGCGATCTCGGGGCACCACGAGGTGGATGCCCTTCGAGGCCCGCATCTCCAACCCCGGTCTTCCTGCCAGTTGCTCGGTCCGTTCTCCCCACACGCCGGTTGCGTTGACGACGACGTCAGCGGTCACGGTCGATCGTCGGCCGGACTCGCGGTCGAGGACCACGGCGCCCGTGACCCGGCCGCTCTCCAACCCCGTGAACTCGACGACCTCCCCGTTGGTCAACAGGCGGGCCCCCCGGGCGGCTGCCGTTCGCATCACCATCATCGTGTGACGGGCGTCGTCGACCTGGGCATCCCAGTACTGGACCGCTCCGACCAGGGCATCGGCCCGCAATCCCGGGAACTCCTGCAGAGCGCCCTTGCGGCTGAGGTGACGATGCCGGGGCAGGGCGTCGTCGCCGAGTGCAGCCAAGCCGTCATAGAGTGCCACGCCCGCACCGACGTAGGGACGCTCCCACACCCGATGGGTCAGTGGATAGAGAAACGACAGTGGTTGCACCAGGTGGGGGCAGATGGACCGGGTCAGTTGTCCCCGTTCGTGCAGTGCTTCACGCACCAACGAGATGTTCCACTGCTCCAGATAACGGAGGCCGCCGTGGATGAGCTTGCTGGAACGACTGGAGGTTCCGGCTGCCAGGTCTCGTCGCTCGACCAGGAGAACACCGAGCCCTCTCGCAGCAGCATCGAGAGCGGCGCCCGTTCCCGTCACGCCGCCGCCAACGACGAGCACGTCGACGTGGAGACCGTCGAGGCCGACCACGAGCTCGTGACGGGCTGTCGGACTCAGCTGATCGGTGGTCACCGGGTGAGTGTAGTGAGCTGATTCACCTGAACTATTGCCACGTAGGGTGGTCATGGTGTTCACTATTCGTGCGGGTACCGGGAACAGGGCCTGACGGGAAGCGCCTCTGGCGGGCAGAGGCCCCGTCGTACAGGTCTCTTGTTTCCGAATCGAGGGTGGTCTCCAACGGAGGCCACCCTCGTTCTCTCTCCCGGCGAAGGAAGCACTGCTCTCGGGGTACGGCGCTCAGAGCCGCCGTAGCAAGACCTCGGTGACGCGATGATCGGCTCCTTTGCACAGAACGAGATCGGCTCGCGGTCGCGTCGGCAGGATGTTCTCGATCAAATTGCGGCGGTTGATCGAGTTCCAGATCGTGGTCGCAGTCCGTGTGGCCTCTTCGTCGGTGAGCGAGGCGTACCGGTGGAAATAGGAATCAGGATCTCGGAACGCGGTCTCCCGCAGTGTGAAGAACCGTTCGATGTACCACTCCTCGATGAACTTGAGCTCAGCATCGACGTAGATCGAGAAGTCGAAGTAGTCCGAGACGAAGGTGGGATTCTCGGGATCGACGATCCCGGTCTGGAGCACGTTCAGTCCCTCGACGATGACGATGTCGGGCTGCCGGACGACGTTGACCTCGTCGATGATGTCGTAGGTGAGATGGGAGTAGATGGGGGCGCTCACCTCGGGCTGTCCCGATTTGATGTCGCTCAGGAAATCAAGGAGTCGGCGGCGATCGTAGCTCTCGGGGAAGCCCTTCCGATCCATGATGCCCCGCTCCTCGAGCACCGCATTGGGGTAGAGGAAGCCATCGGTCGTGATCAGGTCGACCTTGGGGTGATCGGGCCAACGGTCGAGCAACGCCTGGAGAACACGGGCGGTCGTCGACTTGCCGACAGCCACCGATCCGGCGATGCCGATGATGTAGGGCACCTTGGCCGGCAGTTGACCGAGGAAGGTGTCGGAGGCCCGGTAGAGCTCCTGTGATGCTCCGACGTACAGATTCAGCAAACGCGACAGTGGCAACAGCACCTCGGCCACTTCGTCGAGACTGAGTTCGACGTTGATGCCCCGGAGTCGCTCCAGATCCGACTCGGTCAAGGTCAGGGGGGTGGCGGCACGAAGTTTGCCCCACTCCTCTGCGGTGAAGACGAGATAGCGCGAAGAAAGACCGCGCGAAGAGTCGGGGTACCGGGTGGGCGACGGTTCGGTCACGGTCGCATGGTGTCATGTCGAGTGCATGGAAGCGAGTCTGTCCCCGGCAGGTATCCTCCGGCCGTGGCCCGTCGTCAAGCGTCCCGCGTCGTGTTGTTCGGACCTGATGGTCGAATTTTCCTGATCAACGCCGCAGATCCCGGCAATCCCGGGAGCGATGCGTGGTGGGAGATCCCGGGTGGCGGGATGGATCCGGGCGAACCCTCCGCTCACTGTGCGGCCCGGGAACTGTGGGAGGAAGGCGGGTTCGAACACGTGATGGTCGGTCCGGTCGTGGCCACCCAACACGTGCAGTTCACCTTCGCCGGCATGTTCTTCGATCAGGACGAAGTGGTCCATGTTGCCACCACCGAACAAGCCGACATTCGTCCCCCACGTGGTCTGGAATTCTTCGAGGCCCTGGCCTTCCGTGGGGCAAGATGGTGGACGGTGGACGAGATCCTCGAGTCGACGGGTCGCTTCCTGCCTCCTCGGCTCCAGGAACTGGTGGCAGCCATGAAGGACGGGGAGCTTCCCGATCCGCCGCTCGACATCACTCCAACCGACTGACTGGGTCGACTCCTCGGGTTGGGCCGACTTCGAGGGCTGGGCTGACTTCGAGGGCTGGGCTGACTTCGAAGGCTCAGCCGACGGTCGTGTCGGCGCCGAGGATGACGACCAGCAGCGCCTCGTCCTGAGGGATGCCGGGATCGGCCGGCATCGGCGCGATCTGGGCTTCGGCGATGTTGAGCAGACGGGCGAGGGCGAGGGCATCGGCCTGGTACCCCTCCACGTAGTAGACGATGCTGGCCTCGGTGGAAGGGGCGTTCTTCGGCGCGAGGGTCGGAAAACCGGCCTGCTCGACGATGGAGGTCCCGGCTCCGGCGACGCCGCCCCGCCGGGCGCCGTTGCCGACCCTGACCAGCACCTCGCTCGGAAGATGCAACTCGGCCACCGTGGTCGAGGTCGTCGGTTCGGCGGTCGTGGAGGTCGACCCTGGATCGGCGGCATCACCGGTTTCCGCAGCTCCGTCTGAGGTGTCGGTGCCATCGCCGACGGCCGCCACCTCCTCGGTCTTGGACGAATCGACCAGTCCACCGTTCACGGTCCGGAACAGGGCTCGGGCGCCGAACACCAGCCCGAGAGCCATGGCCAACAGGACCAGTGCGAGCCCCAAGGCGTTCAGGATGTCGTGACGCTCAACTCTCTCCACAGTTCACCAGCTTCGCATGAAGTCGGCCCGCTACGGCGGATGGGCCGGTCGAGCAAGGGAAGGCGGAGGAGGTCACGGCTGGTCAGCGTAGGCGCTGCCCACACTCGTCCAACGTCGCGATCGTCGCAGGAACACGGGCCCACGATTCGAGCGGTCCTGTCCGAACAACTCAACTCGGTCGCCGGGGGCCCGATGGATACCCCGGGTCGTTTCACCCTGGATGGTTCGTTCGTTCGGGCAGTAGTTTCCACTTCACAGTCGAGCGGATCGGCTGAGGGCAGAAGTACCGGTCCAAACGCTCTGACCCGTTGGCCTCGAGCCAACGGCTCAGAGCGTTTGCCGCTGGATCGGGTTCATTGCGGC
>CALACD010000079.1 GCA_937890445.1 uncultured Acidimicrobiia bacterium
GGGTCGGGGTCGAGCTGTCATCCGTTCGGGGTGCGGCGAGGAACCCACGGGAGGCAGCATGCTCGAGGTCGGAACCCAAGCACCGGATTTCACGGTGGAAGACCACAACACGACGCCGACCACTCTCTCGGCCGAGCGAGGCAAGTGGGTGCTGTTGTGGTGGTACCCAAAAGCCGACACCCCTGGTTGAACTCTGCAAGGACAGGGCTTGCGTGATCAAGCCCAGATGTATGACGACGCCGGCTGCACGGTGCTCGGAATCTCGTTCGACACTCCGGCCGACAATCGGGCCTTCGTCGACAAGCACGACTTCCCCTTCCGCCTGCTCTCCGATCCCGACAAGACGGTCGGTGCGCTCTACCAGGTTCTACGCGACCCCGGTGACAAGTTCGCCGACTTCCCGCAGCGCCACAGTTACCTCATCGACCCCACGGGAACGATCGCCAAGGCCTACGAGGTCTCGGATCCCAGCGGCCATGCCACCGAGGTCCTGGCCGACCTCGAAGCCCTCGAGCGTTGAGCCCGCCGCCGGCCCGGCCCGGCCCATGTGATGGGCTCGGGCCGGTCGTGCCATGCTGTCGGCCATGGAACACTTCGGAGACATCAGCGTTGAACTCGGTGACGACCACGTCGCAACCGTCCAGAACAATCGGGGACCCAACAACTTCTTCAGTCTGCGAATGTTGTTCGACCTCAAGCTGGCGTTCGCCCACGCCGTCGACCAGGGCGCACGAGCCATTCTCTTCGTCGCCGAGGGAAAGAACTTCTGTGCCGGCGCAGACTTCAGTCCCGACGGCAGCCGCAACCAGGCCGACGATCCCGACCTGAAGGGTCGCCACATCTATGACGAGGCCGTCGACCTGTTCAGCTGTCCGATCCCGATCGTGGCCGCTGTCCAAGGGGCTGCGGTCGGTGGTGGTCTGGGGCTGGCCTGCATGGCCGACCTCCGAGTGGGTGGCCCTTCCACCCGCATGACCGCCAACTTTGCTCGGCTCGGTTTCCACCAGGGTTTCGGCCTCAGCGTCACCCTGCCCAACATCGTCGGCCAACAGATGGCGATGGAGCTGCTCTACACCGGTCGGCGGATCAAGGGTGATGTTGCCGCCCAGATCGGGCTGCTGGATCGGTACGTCGAGGAAGACCAGATCCGGGCCACCGCCCACGAGCTGGCAGCCGAGATCGCCGCATCGGCTCCACTTGCCGTGCGGTCGATCAAGAACACGCTGCGGGGCCACCTGCCGCGGGAGATCCGTCAGATCACCGACCACGAGCTGGTCGAACAGAACAAGCTGCAGCAGACCCAGGACTGGAAAGAAGGAGTGAAGGCGATGGCCGAGCGACGTACGCCCAATTTCACGGCCAGCTGACGACCTTCATCGGAGTGCCACGACCCCCATGTCGCCAGCCAGATGGGTCATGGGGATGTCGTGGTCCTCGACCGGGAGCCGACCGACGATGTAGCCATCGGAGACCCCGACCCGCAGTACGTCTGGCCCGAGCCGGGCCAGGAGTCGGTCGTAGTAGCCGGCCCCATGACCCAGTCGGGTCCCGGCCAGGTCGAAGGCCAGTCCGGGTACGAGCACGACAACGATGTCTTCGAGCGCGACCTGAGGTGCCGACGCCACAGGTTGATCGAAGCCGAACCGATGCCGCTCCTGTGCAGCATTCGCCGGGTGGACGGTCAGATCCCGACCCTGGTCCGGAGTCCTGGTCAACGCAAACGGCCCCAGGTCGGTGTCGGCCAGGACCGACGACAGGTCCGGTTCGCCGGGAAGCGCCGAGTAGGCCAGCACCCAACCGTTCGGTGCCTTGGGCAGAAAGTTCCGCAGCCCCTGACAGACCCGGGCGTGATCGATCCTGAGTCCGGCTCGGTTCCGTTGCGCCCGCTTCCGCCACTCGTCCTTCGTCAACGACGGAGCCACCGGCGGTGGAAGGCTCATCGGTCGGCCCGAGACGTGAACCAAGCCCCCGTCAGCGTGAGTGCTGCACCGATCCATCGCGTCGATCCGATCACGTCATCACGAAACACCACCCCGAACAGGATCGCAACCGGAGTCGACAAGTAGGTGATCACCGAACTCCGAGTCGAACCAACCCGACCGGCCAAGGTCGACGCTGCGACATAGGCGAGGCCGGTTCCTCCCACGCCGAGGGCCACGACGGCCAGGAACGGCCGGAATTCGAACGACGACCCCGGCAGATCGACGAGCAGCCCGGGAAACGTCAGCACCAGACCGATCCCGAGCACGGTTCGGATGACGGGCAGAGCGCCGGGCGTTCGTCGTAGCATGGCCGTGGCCACCACCCCCACCATCAGGGGCGTGCCGCCGTTGATCATCCCGGCCACGGCGGACGAGATGTGTTGCTGGGCCCGGGGAAAGAGCGTCAGGGGAAGCGCGATCCAGCTGATAGCGAGCACGACGAGGCGGGGCCACTCCGACCGGGGCAGGACCACTCTGGCCGCAGGGACCAGCGACAGCGCCATGAATCCGAACGCGATCCGGCCGAAGGTGATGACGCCAGGACCCATCGCCTCCAAGCCGATGGCCATGAACAGGAACGAGGCACCGAAGACAACGGATGGCACCAGCAGCAGAATCCAGTCGGTGGTGCTGAATGCCCCCGAGTTCTGTCCTTCTGCAGTGCTGAGGGTGCGAGTCACCGGCGCACGGTACCGAAACATCCGGTCAGCCCCTGGCGGTTTTCCGACCGTCGGATCTACTGTTCCGTGATGGGAACCCACGCTGCTCCGGTGCCGACGACGACGATCGCCGAGCGTGTCGGCGAACTGGTGAGGATTCCGAGCGTGAACCCAGGCCAGGCTGGACCGCGTTCGGGTGACGACGGTGAACGGGCGTTGTCGGCCTGGCTGGCCGATCGCGCCGACGGCCTCGGTGCGGACGTCACCGTGCACGAGATCGTCGACGGTCGTGCCAACGTCTACGCCCGATTCGAGGGCGAGTCCGATCGTGTGGTGACCGTCGACGTGCATCTCGACACCGTTGGTGTCGAGCACATGACCGACGACCCCTTCGACGGTCGGATCGAGGACGGTCGGGTCTACGGGCGGGGCTCGGTCGACACCAAGGCCAGCCTTGCCCTGGTACTGACCGTGCTCGAAGAGTTGAAGGCAGAGGGCAAGCGGCCGGTCCCCACCGTCAACCTGGTCGGCACCATCAGTGAAGAGATGGGCGGCCTCATCGGGGCCACCGGATACCGGGATTGGCTCGACGCTCACGGGTCGCGCATCGACCAACTGGTCGTGGCCGAGCCGACCTCGTGCGCTCCCGTGCACGGCCACAAGGGAGGCCTGGGACTCGAGGTCACCATTCGCGGTCACGCGGCCCACAGCTCCAAGCCGCACCTGGGGGCCAACGCCATCAGCGCCGCCGGACGCATCGTCGTCGCCATCGATGCCGAGCAGGAACGGCTGGCAGGTCTCACCGCCTCGACGGCGGTCGGCAACGGAACGGTGTCGGTGAACGAGATCGAGGGCGGTCTGGCCCGGAACATCATTCCCGACTGCTGCACCCTGTACGCCGGGCGTCGGATCGCTCCCGGCGAAGACCCCGACACGGTGTTCGAGCAGTTGCGGGTGCTCATGGAACGGGCGGCGTCGCCGCTTTCCATCGAAGTGATCCTTGCCAACGGGTTCGGCAGCGCAGCCTTCTACCAGGATCCGGACACCCCTCTCGTCCAGCTGTTGTGCGAACTGGCCGGCGCCGAACCCGACGTCGCCACCTATGGAAGCAACGCGTTGCGCTACCCCGACATCGCCGACGAGATCGTGGTGTTCGGTCCCGGATCGATCGACCAGGCCCATCAGGCAGTCGAATGGATCGATCTGACCGAGATCGAGCGCGCCACCGACATCTATCGCACCTGGTTCCGATCAGCCTGAAAGCGACTCCAGGAGCCGCCGAACGGGAGTTGGGTCATTCCACCCGTTCACGTGATTCACGTGAGAGATTTGACTAGAACTACACGGTCGCCCCGTCCCTCCTGGCAACACCGTTTGGGAATGAATGTTTGATCCTCTCTTCAAAGCTCTGCGGACGCCGCGCTTCGTCCTGGCATTGACGTTGTCCACGCTCTCTGCCGTCCTCGTCGCAGCGCCGCTCGTGTACCGAGCGATGCAGGTGCGATCGGGAGAGGTCGTGACCGCTCAGCCCGCAGCGAGCCAAACGGTTCCGACGGCCATGGTCACCATCGACAACGACGGCGATGTGGAAGTTGCCGCGATCGAGACCAGCGTGACGACGGTCTACGCCGGATCCGGGTCGGTGTCCTCGTCATCCCCGACTCGCCCCAACTCCACTCCCCCGACCAGCCAACGGTCGCCCACGACTCCGACGCCGACCCCGACGGTCGAAGCCGTCACCACCTC
>CALACD010000080.1 GCA_937890445.1 uncultured Acidimicrobiia bacterium
TGAAGGTCCGATGGGCCTCGGGATCTCGTCCCATCGAAGCAGACCGGGGGCCACGTACAGCAGCGTTGCCAGGAGGCAGGCGCTGACCACCAGCAGGTGGGTCTGGAGCGACACGGTCCCCGAGGCCAGCCGAGAGGCGAGCAAGCCACCAACCACCGTGCCAACGCTCCAGAGCCCGTGAAGTCGATGCATCACCGGCGTCGACCGCCGACCGCTGAGCCACGATCCCTGCATGTTCATGGCGACGTCGGTGAGCACGTCGAACAGGTGCATCGACATGACCGTGACCAGGAAGAACGCCGGTGTAGTGGCCAGTCCGACCAGAGGGAGCGTGAGCACCAGTCCGGTCGCGCCGCCCAGCATCACTCGGCGTGTCCCGAAGCGTTCGATGAGACGGCCGCACAACGAGCTTCCGACCAGGCCTCCGAGTGAGCCGAGCGTGAGGAGGAGGCCGAGCGTGGCCAGGCCGACCTCGATGCGGTCCTTGATCTCCGGGAGGCGGGGCACGAACGATGCGAACACGACACCGTTGACCCAGAACTGTGCCGCCACCGAGTGCAGCGCTCGCCGGTCGGTGGCCGTGAACGCCGGCGAGGTCAACGGGCCGTCATGCGTCGCACCTCGGGGCGACGCCAGATCCAGAACGCGAGGACGGCGGCCCCGATGGTGGTGTTGAGGGTGAGGGCGGCGGTGACGCCGAGTCGTTCCGCCACTTCACCCAACGCTGCCATGCCCAGAGGCAGCGCCCCGATGGCCATCGACAACAACCCGAGGGCCCGCCCTCGGAGCTCCTCGGGTGCCTCGGTGATGACCAGCGCGCTCTGGGTCGATCCGAAGAACCCGCTGCCAACGCCCGATGCAACGATGGCGGCGAACACCAACCAGTACGTCGTGGCCAGTGCGAACGGAAGGATGAAGGCCATCGCGCCGAAGACCCCCGACACGTAGACCAGTCCCCGCCGGTAGGGGGCGAGCCGGGCCACGATCAGGGATCCCGTCATCATCCCCACGCCGGTTCCTGCCAGCAACAGCCCCGTCTGGAACGCCGACGCATCGAGCTTCTCGGCCACCACCGGGACAATGGGGAAGTAGGCGAACAGGAAGAAATTGGCGATGGCGGTGACACCGAGAATGCTCATCACGCCGCGGCTGGACCGGAGCTGCCGTACCCCGTCGACGAGATCTCTGATCGGTGAGGCGCTGTTCGAGGATCCCGCCGATCGACGTTCCAATCCTTCGGCCCGCGGCCGCTCGACCGGAGCCAGGATCAGCAACGAGAGGGTCAGGAAACCGGCGATGAAGAAGTACGCCGAACCGATCCCGACGGCCTCCACGGCCGCACCCCCGACCAGGGCGCCGATCACCATGCCCGATGACAGGCTCAGCGATTCGAGCGCCATGGCGTTGTCGAGCCGACCGGGACCGACGACATCGAAGACGAGGGCCCGGCGACTGGTCATGTCGGTGATCCAGCCGATGCCGACGATGAACATGTAGCCGTAGATCATCCACACCGCGACGTGTCCCGATCGGACCATCAGCGCCATGGCGATGGTCAACGGAATCAGCAGCATCAACTGGACACGTACCGTCCGCAGCCGATCGAATCGATCGGAGACCATGCCGCCGATCAGACCGCCCACGAGCAGGGGTGCGTACAGGGTGGTGCCCGTCAGCTGAACCAGCCGGGGTGACCCGGTCAGGTCGTTGACCAGGTAGGTGCCGAGAAAGGCCACGCCCCAACGACAGAGATGCCAGATCAAGCCGCTCAACCAGACCGACGCGAACGAAGGTACCGAGAATGCAGCAAAGGAACTCCTCGAGTCCTGCTGACCGTCGGTGGTGACCGTCCTCACTGCGAACCTAGCGGTGGTCGGGCCAACAGATGCTCCAGCGCCAACCCATCGGCCAAGGGCAGATCTCCGGCGGCGTGCACGAGACGTTTGGCCGCTCGCATGACGGTCGGATCGACGTCGGCCAATGTGGTCGCCAGGCGCCTCGCCTCGTCCTCGACGTCATCGACGACCCGAGAGACGATGCCTCGTAGCGACGCCTCGGTGGCATCCAGGGTGACCGACGTCGCGATGACGGGGACGGCTGCCGACGGTCCGATCGCCCGGGTCAGGCTTTGCGAGCCACCGGCCGACGGCAGCATGCCCAGCTTGGTTTCGGGCAGACCGAGGCGGGTGTCGTGGGACGCCAGTCGCAGATCACAAAGCATGGCCATCTCCATGCCGCTGCCCACGGCGATGCCGTGGAGCACGGCGATCGTCGGGATGGGCAACTCCCACAACACACCCCAGGGATCCCGGTCCCAGCGGATGCGCCGTGCTTCCATGATCGACTCGGCCGAAGCGAACTCCGACAGGTCGGCCCCGGCGCTGAAATGCCTGCCTTCGGCTCGCAGGAGCAGGACACGGGCATCGGGGATGTCCCGGACCGCGGTGAAGGCTTCGATCAGACCGTCACGCATCTCGAGATCGAAGATGTTGAGCGGTGGATTGTCGAGCGACACGATGGCCACCGGACCGTCGAACTCGAGGTGAACTCCTGCGCTCATCTCTCGGACCTCATGGGGAAGCCTCGGCTACGGCCATCGCGGCATCGATCAGCGCGACCTCGGCGTGATCGGACGTGTCGAGCATCTCGAGGGCATGACGGAATGCGGTGTAGCCCGTGAGAGGATCGGGGTAGGCGACGGCCGCCGCCCTGGCCCGACCGGTGCGAAGTCCGAGACCGCTGATGGCGTGCGCCCCCGACCCGTAGGTCAACCAGTCCTGCTCGGCGGTTCCGGTCGGGAATCCGACGATGGACAGTGTCGCCAATCCGGGGTTGATGTCGTGCAGTGCTTCCCGGTCGTAGCCGAGGTTGGGGAGGACCCGGCGGGAGAACGACTCGATCAACAGGTCGGCGTCGGCTACCAACTGTTCGAAGATGCGCCGGTCGCTGGGCGCGCGGAGGTCGAGATCGACGATGGTCTTGCCCCGATTGAGATGCCGGTACAGGGTGGGGCGTTCCCGAAACCCGTCGGGTCGACAGTTGGCGTCGACCTTGGTCACGGGTATCCCGGCGTCGACCAGGAGACGGGTGGCCAACGGGCCGGCCCACAGGCTGGTCAGGTCGAGCACCCGGAACGCACCGAGATCGAGGGGTGCGGGACTC
>CALACD010000081.1 GCA_937890445.1 uncultured Acidimicrobiia bacterium
ATCCGTTTCGGCGGGAGGCCGGTGGCCAACCAGTGCTGGAGACCGTCGAAGTCGACCGGGCGGAGGAAGTAGGCCCAATAGAGCCGCCCGATCGGACCGTTGGCGTCGTGCTCGTACAGCCGATCGCGGGTGCCAGCCACGAACTCGGGTGATTCGGAGAATCCCACCATGACACGACCCCGGCTGTCCCGTCCCGCCAGACGCTGGGTCCAGTAGTCGAGGCCGGCGGCGTCGGCTTCCCGTTGCAGCACGTTGCGGTAGACCAGTCGAACGAAGTCGACGTTGCTGAGGTTGCCATAGCGGTCCTTGAACTCGGCCGACTGGGCGAAGGCATCGGAGATGGAGGTGAGGCTGCGCCCGCTGGAGAGTTGACGCATCCAGTAGGCCAGTCCTTCGCTGTCGGGAAGACGCAAGTAGTAGGCGAGATAGAGCCGGGAGATCTGCATGCGCTGATCGGCGATCGAGATGGTCGAAGAGCCGGGGTTCTGGCCGGCAATCGGGCCGGCGAGGAAACCGAGGTCGCCGAAGCTCTGGCCGACGACCGACGAGCCGTCGGCGGCCAACCAACGGTCGATCACGGTCTCATAGACCTGGCGGAAATCGACGGTCGTCGACAGGTTGCCATGACGGTCCGGACTGTTCAACGGCGGCATCGATCCATAGAAGCCGCCCCGGACGCCGGCGCCGATGGCCATCCAGGTGTTCGCCGAGCCGTGATCGGTCCCGTTCGAGTTGTTGGCTTCGATTCGTCGACCGAACTCGGAGTTGGTCAGCAGCAGCGAGCGTCCGGCATAAGCCGGGTCGAGGTTGGCATAGAACGCTGCGACCGCCTGGTCGAACTCGACCATGCGTTGATTGTGGTCCGCGGCCTGGCCGGCATGGGTGTCGAAGTCACCGTACATGACCTGGAAAACTCGGATGCCGAGGTTGGCGTTGATCAGATGGGCACAGATGGTGAGCTGCCGACTCAACGAATCCTCGGGCAGGCTGTGGCTGTAGGCATCGCCCAGTCGTGCTGCGACCTGGAGGGCGGTGGCGTTGTTGCGGGCCAGGGCGTCGCCCAGGGCGCCGAGCCCGGTCGAGCCGCTCGCCATCGAACCCAGCGCGTTGTACTGACGTTGGGACCAGTCGGCCGTTTCGGCTCGGAACAGGCCGTCGGACCGGGCCGGCAGGGCGAGCGCCGAACGGGCGTTGCCCCGCATGGTCAGCGGCAGGCTGCTGCCGAGAGCCACGCCCGAGAACGTGTGATAGGACGGCAACTGGTCCAGGTAGCGACCCAACCAGCCCGATGAAGTCGGCCCCGACACGCCTCCGTGCATGACCCGAGCCATGGACGTGAAGTGGCTGAGATCGGGCGACGGGTGGCCGACCCCGTCGAGTACGGCCACCTCGCCTCGGTCCCAGCGCTGCTTGATGGTGCCCAACGCCGGATGCAGGGCTCGACCGTTCCCGATCGGCAACGCCGATGCAGCGGATATGGCCAAGCCGCCCCGCCGTGCTCGGTAGGTGCTGTCGTCGATCGGGATGACCGTGTTCAGGCCGTCATTGCCACCCGTCATCGTGATCAGGATCACGATGCCGTCGCTGGCTCCGAGAGGTGCCGCGCCGACCTCTTCGGCCAGCCACGTCGGCAACATGGCCACCGTGGTGGCGGCACCGGTCGCAGCGAGGAACATGCGACGACTGACGCTCTTGGGGTCCAGGGGAAGCGGCGTCGAATGCGCAGCCAGAACATCCCGGGTGGTCGGTTCACGAGTCATGCGAGCTGGAACTCCGGGGTCAGCAGGGTCAGGAACAGCAGCCCGGCCTGTTCGGCCCAACGACTGCTGGATCGCTCCTCGTCCACGAAGTTGCGCAGCGCGGCGATGGTCGTCGCTGATGGTCGATCGATGCCGTGCAGGGCGAGGGCGGCATTGACGGCACCATCCACCGACAACGAGGCGGTATTGGCCAAGAGTCCGGCATCGATGCCTCGCCAGCGCATGTGACTGGCGAAGTTGGACTTGGCCCACATGGCCGGAGCCGAGATCCAATACTCGTTCTGTCGCCAACCCGACACATTGGGAGGATCGAAGGGTTTCTGCCCCATGGGCTCGAGCGTCCACTCTGGGTGGGCGACCGAACTGGGCAGACCCGTGTATCGCATGGCGGCGACCACGAACTCGAATGGACTGCGAACAAGGCCCTGTCGGGCCCGGGTCGACCGGAACTCCGGGTGCAGCAGAATGGCACGAACGAGAGCATCGATGCGCATGTTGGAATCGCGGAAGGCGGCGCTGATGGTGTCGATGATTGCGGCGTCGGGCTTGGGGTAGGCCAGGAAGGCCCACAACTTGGCGGCTACGAACCGCGACGTCTGGACTCGGGGAGGACCGTCGACGAGGTGAGTGATGATCTGGGGCCCATCCCAGTTCTGGGTCGTACCCATGAAGGTCTTCGCTCCGTTGTCGTGCTTCTCGGGCCGAAACACGTACCGCCCGGTGTTGTCGTCGACCCCGTATCCGGTCCAGGCCCGAGCCGACTCCCTGACGTCGTTCTCGGTATACGTCGGCTGGCTCGGAGTGCCGACGCCGACGGTGAACAACTCCATGAGTTCCCGGGCGAAGTTCTCGTTGGGACTTCCGGCCACGTTCACGTCGTTGTCGAGGTAGCGCAGCATGGCGGCCTGCAACGATGTCTCCCTGAGCAGAGTCTGGAAGCTGCCCAATCCGTGGACCCGAAAGACCTGATTCTGTTCGAACATGGCCTGGTGGTCGGCGACCTTGTCCATGGCGCTGCACAGGAAACCGTGCCAGAAGAGCACCATCTTCTCGGCCAATGGCGCGTTCGTGGTGCGGCACCGCTCGGTCCAGAACTGGGTCATGTCCACGTAGCGTTCCCACCAGCCACGATTTCGATCGAGGTTGGGCAACCCGGCGTTGATGGGCGGAGCGCTCGACACATCGAGTACCCGATCCACGATTTGTTCCCAGGTCAGGGGGGTCAGAGCAGCGATTTCGGCCGGGAGACCACCGAATCCGACTCGTCGGAGCAGATGCGCAACGTCAGCGGCGGGCGTGGGCATATGGTTCCATCGGCCCAAGGGTGGGGGGAACTTGAGCCCAAAGTGACGACAATCGTGGCACCCTTGACCGTTGCGCCTCGCCGGCGCGGTTCTGCCGCCGTCGGCTCGTCGCCTTCTTGTTCCCGTTCTCGCTGAGCTCGTCTCTCGTTCCTGTCCTCGGAGTCATCGTGCGTCTCGACATCACCCTCTCCCCCTTCGATGCGGACATGACCCGGATGTCGGCTGCTGCTGCCGTCGCCGAGGAAGCCGGCATCGGCGGACTGTGGACCATGGACCATCTCACCGGACGTGTCCACGCCGGGCGGACCACGGTGCTCGAATGTCTGGCCGGCCTCGGCGCCCTGGCCGCGGCCACCGAGCAGGTCCGCATCGGATCTCTGGTGCTGAATCCGGTGTTGCGGCACCCGGTGGTGCTGGCCCAGGCGTTGGCCTCGATCCAGGAACAGTCTGCGGGCCGTCTCATGGTCGGCTTGGGCGCCGGGGGCGGCGGCGGCGACTACGCCCAGGAGCTGGTGTCGGCCGGACTGATCGATCATCCGGCCCCGATACGACGGCAACGCGTCACCGAGACCATCGCCATTCTGCACCACGTCTGGTCGGGCTCGAACGCGGCCTGGCACGGCGAACTGTATTCGCTCGCCGGCAGCCCGGGCTTCCTGGTGCCGACGCCCACGCCGCCGCTGATCCTGGGCGGCTACGGAGTGAAGATGGCAACCGTGGCCGGCCGGACCTGTCAGGGGTTCAACACCGCGGCCGCCCATCCCGAGGCCGCGAACCTGGTACGAACCGCCCGGGCCGTCCACGCTGCTGCTGATCGCCCCGGGACGTTCGAGGCCTCGGCGTTCGCCGTCTTCGAACCGTGCTGGATCGACCCGGTCAGCCCGGAGCGCCGCCGGCTGGCCGAGGCGGACATCGACGTGCTCATCCTCGTGGTTCATGCGCCGCACGACCACGGCTTGATCCGGGAGATTGCTGCTGCTCGGTGACGAGGTTCCGCTGCACGACCTGATGAGGGACGTGACGTTTCCCCCCGGGCTTCCGATCACGGACCGGGTGGAGGAGATCGGCGCGGCCATCGCGGCCCACCCGGTGGTGATCATCGCCGGCGAGACCGGTTCGGGGAAGAGCACGCAGCTACCGAAGATCTGCCTCTCGATCGGGCGGGGCACGACGGCGCGCATCGGTCATACCCAACCCCGTCGGATTGCGGCCCGTTCGGTGGCCGAGCGAGTGGCCGAGGAACTCGAGTCCGAGGTCGGTGACGTCGTGGGTTACGCGGTGCGGTTCACCGACCGGGTCGGTCCCCGCACTCGGGTGAAGGTGATGACCGACGGCATCCTGTTGGCCGAGACCCAGCGGGACCGCCTGCTCGAAGGCTACGACACGCTGATCATCGACGAGGCGCACGAGCGCAGTCTCAACATCGATTTCCTGCTCGGATATCTCAAACAGATCCTGCCGCAGCGACCGGACCTCCGGATCGTCATCACCTCTGCCACCATCGACACCGACAGGTTCTCGGCCCACTTCAATGACGCCCCCGTCATCGAAGTGTCGGGGCGCACCTATCCGGTCGAACTTCGCTACCGCCCTCTGTCGGGGCCCGAGGTCGACGAGGAACGGGACCAGAACGAGGGCATCTGCGACGCGGTGACCGAACTGTGTCGCCAGGGTCCGGGAGACATCCTGGTCTTCTGCAGTGGCGAACGAGAGATACGCGACGGCGCCGAGGCCCTGGCCGAACTGGGCATGACCGACACCGAGATCGTGCCCCTGTTCGCCCGACTCTCGAGCGCAGAACAACACCGGGTGTTCCAGCCTCATCGAGGCCGCCGCGTCGTGTTGGCCACCAATGTTGCCGAGACCAGTCTGACCGTGCCCGGCATCCGCTACGTGGTCGATCCGGGGACGGCCCGCATCTCCCGCTACAACCAACGGACCAAGGTCCAGCGGCTCCCGATCGAACCGGTATCGCAGGCATCGGCCAACCAGCGGGCCGGCCGGTGCGGGCGGGTCGCTCCCGGCATCTGTATTCGCCTCTACAGCGAGGACGATCTTTGGGCTCGACCCGAGTTCACCGAGCCGGAGATCCAGCGAACCAACCTTGCCTCGGTCATCCTGCGGATGGCCGACCTCGGCCTGGGTGATGTCGCGGCGTTCCCGTTCGTCGAACCTCCTGCTGATCGAAACATCCGCGATGGCATCGGCTTGTTGGAAGAGCTCGATGCCGTCGACCCGGAGAAGCAGGGCACCCGTCGTTGGTTGACACCGATCGGTCGTCGGCTGGCCCGCATTCCGCTGGACCCCCGCTACGGCCGCATGCTGCTCGAAGCAGTGGAGGTCGGGGCCCTGGACGAGGTGTTGACGATCACCGCTGGGTTGTCGGTGCAGGATCCCCGGGAACGGCCGACCGACAAGCGTCAGCTGGCCGATGAACACCACCGCCGGTTTGCCGACGAACGCTCGGACTTCCTGTCGTACCTCCACTTGTGGGACTACGTCACCGACGAGCGTACGTCTCGGAGTTCCGGCCAGTTCCGCCGCATGTGCAAGAAGGAGTTCCTGAACTACAACCGCCTGCGGGAATGGCAGGATCTGCGGTCGCAACTGCGCCAGGTGTGCCGAGAACTCGGGTTGAGGCCCAACACCAGTCCTGCACACCCCGATGCCGTCCATCAGGCCCTCCTGGCCGGACTGCTGTCTCACGTCGGGCACCGTCGGCCGAAGAGGAAGAACGCCCGCGGTCACGAGTACACGGGGGCCCGGTCGATGACGTTCGCCCTGGCTCCGGGTTCGGCACCGGGCGGTGGATCTCCCGAGTGGGTCATGGCGGCCGAACTGGTCGAGACCCATCGGTTGTTGGCCCGGGTGGTGGCGCCCATCGATCCTCGATGGGCCGAGGAACTGGGCCATCACCTGACCACCCGCTCCTACCGGGATCCCGAGTGGGACGCCGACCGGGGTTCGGCTTCGGTCATCCAGAGCGTCTCACTCTATGGGCTCCCTCTGGTCACGGCCCGCCGGATCCAGTTGGCCACCGTCGACCCGGGCCTGGCCCGGCGCTTGTTCATCGAACACGCCTGTGTCGCGGGCGAGGGTCTGGATCGCCAGGAGTTCGTGGCGCACAACCGGAGCGTGCTCGCGTCGGTGGAGGCGCTGGCCATTCGGTCGCGACGGACCGATCTGAGCCCCGAGCCCGAGCAGTTGTTCGAGTTCTTCGACGAACGTCTGGGGACCGAGGTGGTGGATCGCCGTTCGTTCCTACGGTGGTGGAAACGCTCGGCTGATCCTGACCTGTTGAACCTGACGTTGGATCAACTCATCGGCATCGAGGTGGCGAAGAGCATCGACGCTGAGTTTCCATCGATCTGGGCGCTCGGTGATCGGCCGCTACGAGTGCTCTATGAGTTCGATGTCGAGAGCGCCAGCGACGGGATGACCATCGAGATTCCGGTCGACGCACTGGGCGACATCGACGCAACCCGAATGGCGTGGGGGGTTCCTGGTCACCGCCGGGCACTGGTGACGGCTCTGCTGCGGTCGCTGCCTCGATCCGTTCGCAAAGCTCTGCTCCCCTTGCC
>CALACD010000082.1 GCA_937890445.1 uncultured Acidimicrobiia bacterium
CCTGGGGCTCAGCTTCCTCATGCTCGGTGGTGGCGGTTGGTGGCTGAGCAAGTCGATCCGGAAGGGCATTCTGGCCGAGCAGGCATCGGCGGCCGAAGCGTCACGTCTGGCCCAGATGGTGGAGTCGTCGGATCTCGGCATGATGTTCGTGACCAGCGACCTGAACGTCGAATACCTGAATCCGGCAGCCACCGGCATCATGCGGTCGCTCGAGAACCAACTGACCATCCGGACCGAGGACATCGTCGGTGCGCCCGTCGATCGTCTGCATTCGGATCCGGCCCAGATCCGTGCGCTGTTCGCCGGTGCCCTGCCCGTGACATCCCAGCTCGGCTTCGGCGACCATCACGTCAAGCTCTCGGTGAACGAGATCAAGGACGAGGCCGGACTTCGTCTCGGCTACACGGTTGCCTGGGACGATGTGACCGAACAGGTGCATCTGACGAGCTCCCAGCAGGCATCGTTCGCCCGCACCGCCGAGCTGCTCGAGATCGTACGGTCCAAGGCCGGCGAGCTGAGCTCGAGTTCCGAGATGCTCACTCGCATCAGCGTCGATCTGGCCTCGGGTGCCGAGGAGACCGCCACCCAGGCCTCGAGTGCCTCGGCGGCCTCGGAGGAGGCCTCGGCCATCGCTCAATCGGTGGCGGCGGCCGTCGAACAGCTCCAGGAGAGCGTGCAGGAGATCGCCCGGGGAGCCAGCGACGCCACCCAGACCGCGAGCGAAGCCGTGGCCGTTGCCAACCAGACCCGTCGCACCATCGAGCAACTCGGTGAATCGTCGGCCGAGATCGGCAAGGTCGTCGAGCTCATCTCGTCGATCGCCCAGGACACCAACGTCCTCGCTCTCAACGCCACGATCGAGGCGGCACGTGCCGGCGAAGCGGGCAAGGGCTTCGCCGTGGTCGCCAACGAGGTGAAGGACCTCGCCGGCGAGACCGCCAAAGCGACCGAAGACATCAAGGGACGAGTCGAACGTATCCAGACCGACACCCAGGCCGCAGTGGATGCCATCATGAAGGTGGCCGAGGTGGTCGAACAGATCAGCTCGACGCAGCAGACCATCGCTGCATCGGTCGAAGAACAGACGGCGACGACGAACGAGATCGCCGCAGCGGTGTCCGACGTGGCCAAGACCAGTGCCGAGATCAACGAGAACATCACCGGCGTCGCCAGGGCCTCCACCCAGACGTCGGCGAACGCCGCCGAGACCCAGGCCGCAGCCAGCGGTCTGAGTGGACTGGCAATGTCGCTGGCCGAACTCAGTGCCGACCACAGCCCGGATGCGACCCCGACCCTGGTCGATGCATGATGATCGCGGCCACCCCGCCCAGAGAGCAACGAACCAGCCAGCTGTACTGCACCTTCTGGGTCGGTGATCAGCATTACGGCATCGAGGTCGAGAACGTTCGGGAAGTGCGGAAGAGCCAGCGCACCACGCCCGTTCCCACCAGCACTTCGGTGATCGGTGGACTGATCAATCTGCGAGGAGACATCGTCACCGCCATCGACCTGCGTCGGCGGTTGGACCTTCCTCCTGCGAACGAGGACGTGCCGTCGATGAGTGTGGTGGTGAGCCTTGGCGATGAGGTCATCAGTCTGGTCGTCGATGCCGTCGGAGACGTCGTCGATCTACCGCTGAGCGAGCTCCAGCCGGTGCCGGCCACGGTGCCGGTTGCGGTTCGCGAGGTCATGACCGGGGTCTACCGTCTGCCCCAAGGGCTCGTCCAGGTTCTGGACGCCTCGCAGCTGGTGCCGATCGACAACACGGAAGGCGCCTGACCATGGCAAAGGCCATCCGGGTCGGGGTTGCCCTCGATCGTGCTCTGGCTCGTCAATCGGTACGCGACGTCCTGAGCCCACTACGACAGCTCGAGTTGGTGGTGAACGCCTCGACCGCAACGTCGTTGCTGATGCGTCATCGAGTCGAGTCACTCGATCGGCTGGTGGTCGACAGCCGGTTGGCCGACTCCCACCAGATGATCGCGAGCTTCGTGGCCGACCACGGACGACGTGACCTCGTCGTCATCTCCGACGAACCGAGGACAGCCTTCGAACGCTTCGGACTTCGGTCGGCTCAGATCATTCCCACCCCGCCGACCGACCTGGCCTTCGGCGATGCCGTGGCCCGCTTCATCCAGCGCACCGGCCACGACGACAGCCCACCCGCGGAGTTGGCGTCGTCCACGACGGTCAGATCCCCGGGTGCCCTGAACCCATCGGCGGTGACCAGCGGCTTCAAACGGCGAGAGATCGTGGTGTTGGGGTGTTCGACCGGTGGACCGGAGGCGTTGGCGGTGCTGCTGGCCCAGCTTCCGGCCAACTTCCCGGTACCGATCGTCATCGTCCAACACATGCCCCCGAACTTCACACGGATGCTGGCCGAGCGGCTGGACAAGGCGTGCCCCCTCCGTGTGCAGGAGGTGAGCGAACCGGTGACCGCTCGCCCCGGTGAGATCTGGATCGCCCCCGGGGACAGCCACATCGTGCTCACCAGTTCGGCCGGCCGGATCGAGCTGAACGACGGGCCGGAAGAGAACAACTGCCGACCGTCGGTCGATGTGCTGTTCCGGTCCGCGGCCGAGCACTACGGTCGCCGAGCCGTGGCCGTCATCCTCACCGGCATGGGAGACGACGGTTGCCGGGGTGCTCGACAACTCGTCGATGCCGGCGCCCATCTCATTGCCCAGGACAAGGAGACCAGCGTGGTGTGGGGTATGCCCGGCGCCGTCGTCCGGGCCGGCCTGGCCCATTCCGTAGTACCTCTGTCCCGGGTCAGCCATGAGATCTGCGAGCAGTTCCTCGCTACCTCTGAGGCACGACGATGAACGAGCTGGCAGCCCATGACTTCGACTTCCTCGCCGACATCCTGCTGAAGGAC
>CALACD010000083.1 GCA_937890445.1 uncultured Acidimicrobiia bacterium
GGCAACGATCTCCTGTTGGAAGAATCCCTCGCGGTAGAGCAAGCCGATACCCACCAGGGGCACGGAACGATCGCTGGCCGCCTTCAAATGGTCGCCAGCCAGGATTCCGAGGCCACCCGAGTACTGGGGAACCTGAGCCGCGATACCGAACTCCGGTGAGAAGTAGGCAACTCGAGGGCTCGGATCGTTGTCGGTTGCCGAATCGAGCTCGGCCGCCAAGGTCGCAATCTCCTGGGCGTGCTCCTCGGCCCACCGTTCGATGGCCGAGTCCGGGTCGGCGACCGCGATCTCGGTCAAGAGCAACGCCGGGTGACGGCCCGGCGTGAATCCGGGAAGGGTCGCCAGCAGCGCTGCGGTCGGGGCATGCCACGTCCAATGCAGGTTGAGAGCAAGGTCACGAGCCGAAGCGACGTTCTGGTTCATGGTCAGGGGGACCTCATGGGTTGGCACGGGCGGGCGAACGACTCGGTGGCGAGCCCTTTGGCAACGGGGGGAGGCTTTGGCGACAGAGTCACCAAGACCGTCGGCAGCCAGCGAGCTCATTCGAGCAATTCGAGCGAAGATGAAAAGCTACCGGGCCGCGACCGGTCGGGGGCTCATCGAACGAATCGGATGCCGTAAGGTTCCAACCGCCCACCGTCGTGGCTGGTGCGCACGGCGTCGTCACCGGAGAAATCGATGACCCATCGGGCCTCGTGACCCCGGTAGGACCGTTCGATGGCAACCGCCCCACCACCGAGGTCGCTCACCTGACATCGGCCGGATGGATGGAAGGCCGGCGAAGATCGTCGTCGGGCGACCAGCCGAGTCAGGCCCTCGAGGATGCGACCACTGCGCTGGGTCTCGTCCTTGGCGGCCAGCAGAAGATCGTCCACGTCGCTGAAGCGCTGCCGGTTCACCGTCCGGTTGTAGCCCGATGCCGCGAGCGCGGCCAGGTCGTTCGGAGTTCCGAACAACGACGGAGCGTAGAGTCCGACGATTCCGGGAAGAGCAAGGAGCATCGCATGCGATGCCAGGTGTCGGGCGACAGCGACGGCCTCGTCGACGCCCTGCGTCATCAGATCGAACCAGGTCGTGTTCAGTTCATATGGTTCGAGCCCCTTCGGCGTGGACCGATACGAGACTCGACCACCGACTTCCTCACATGCCTTCACCAACCCAGCGACCTGGGACGCAGTGAGAAGGCCTTCCGCCGGCCGCATACCGATCCCATCATGGGAGGCCAGGAAGTTGAGGAAGGTCTGATCATCGCCACTGGGGCCAGCCAGATGGTTGGCCCAGTTCACCAGGGCATCGACATCGCCGCTCAAGGTGGCGTGGGCGACCAGGGGTGGCAGGGCGAATTGGTAGACCGCGTGCACCTCGGCCGGGTCGCGATGGAAGTACGAGATGTTCTCGTGGTGCGGAACGTTGGTCTCGCTGATGAGGGCGGTGCCCGGCACCGCTGCATCCAGACAACTGCGCATCAACTGCACCAAGCGATGCGTTTCCGGTTCGTGGATCGACGCCCGCCCAGGGTTCTTCCACACGAACCCGACCGCGTCGAGTCGCACGACGGACGCACCCCGCTGGGCGTAGTCAATCACGACGTCCAGGATCTCGAGCAGCACCTCGGGTTCCTGGAAGTTCAGGTCGACCTGATCGGCCGAGAAGGTGGTCCATACGTGCTCCGAACCCCGACTCGTGACGAACTCGGTCAGCAGCGGATGGGCTCGAGGTCGCACGACGGCGCCGACATCGGTTCCTTCGTCCACCACATGAAAGAAGGTTCCGTAGCCCTCCTCGCCGGCAAGGAAGCCTTCGAACCATGGATGGGTCGCCGACACGTGGTTCACCACGGCGTCGACCATCAACCGCCATTCCCCGGCCAGGGCCTCGATGTCATCCCAGGATCCGAAGGCATCGTCAACGGCTCGATGGTCGGCGATCGAGAACCCCTCGTCCGAGGTCGACGGGAAGAAGGGAAGCACGTGCAGCCCTGTGCAGACGTCGGACAGCAGCGACCCCATCACCTGCCGAAGCGTGACCAGCGGTGGCTCGCCGGGTCGCTGGAAATGATCGGGGTAG
Source organism: uncultured Acidimicrobiia bacterium (assembly GCA_937890445.1). Classification (GTDB taxonomy): domain Bacteria; phylum Actinomycetota; class Acidimicrobiia; order Acidimicrobiales; family SZUA-35; genus JAHECQ01. The sequence goes on from CALACD010000083.1 coordinate 2,068, forward strand.
GCGATCAGCCAGACATCGTCGGCCGACCACGACGCCTCGTCCTGACGTCGAGTGGCGCCCGCCGTCCTCCCGCCCTTCGAGATCCGATCCTCGATGGCGGCGGCCAAGTTCGACAGGGCCGCTCCGTCGAGGAGGCCGTCGTAGATGCGGTGCAGCAGCCAGCGACGCAGTTCGGGCCCGGTCAGATCACCGGGGTGCTCCTCTGTTGTGTCTCGCATCTGGTGCTCCACGGTCTCGGAACCTCCCGTTCTCGGCGAACCAGTCGGCTCCGGCGCAGGTTAAATGGGTTCATGGCGTCCCATGAACCCACCAACGACTCCTCTGCGACACGATGGTGGCACTCCGCCGTCGGCTACGAGGTCTATCTGCGTAGTTTCTCCGACGGCGACGGCGACGGGATCGGGGACCTGGCCGGGCTGATCCATCGCCTCGACCATCTGTCAGCACTCGGAGTCGATCTGGTGTGGATCACGCCGTTCTATCCATCGCCCATGGTCGACTTCGGCTACGACGTCGCCGACTACACCGACGTCCATCCCCTCTATGGCGACCTCGAGCAGTTCGACCAGTTGGTTGCCGCCGCTCACCAGCGGGGAATTCGGATCGTTGCCGACATCGTGCCCAATCACTCATCGGACCAGCACCCCTGGTTCGTCGATGCCCTGACCGGCCCCGATGCCGCGCATCGTGACTACTACATCTGGGCCGACCCATCAGCCGACGGCGGACCACCCAACAACTGGGTCAGCTACTTCGGTGGGCCGGCATGGACCCTCGACGCCGCATCAGGCCAGTACTACCTGCACCTCTTCCTGCCCCGGCAGCCCGACATCAACTGGTCCAACCCTGCCGTGCTGGACGCCTTCGACGACGTGCTTCGCTTCTGGCTCGATCGGGGAATCGATGGCTTCCGGATCGATGTGGCCCAGGCCCTGGCCAAGGACCGTCGGTTGCGATCCAACCCCGAGATCTCGCCGTGGAACCCCAACGGCACCCGATTCGAACAATGGGATGCCTTCGACCACCGCTTCGATGTCCTGCAACCCGAAGGACCAGACATCTTCCGACGCTGGCATGCGCTCGTCGAGCCCTACGACGCACTCCTCCTGGGTGAGACGCACGTGACCGATCCTTCGATGCTGGCCGAACTCGTGCCGGGTGATGGCCTTCACGTCGGCTTCTGGTTCGACCCGATGGGTATCGAATGGTCGGCCGACGCGGTGCGGTCGACGCTTCGAGGCCCGTTGGCGGCGATGAGCGATCCGCGTTTGCTGGGCTGGGTGGCAGCCAGCCATGACGATGTGCGGCCGCCGACCCGTTTCGGAGGAGGTGACAGCGGACGAACTCGCTCGCTCGTCTTCTCGACCTTGCTGTTCGGCCTTCCCGGCCTGCCGTTCCTCTACCAGGGCGAGGAGCTTGGACTGCTCGAGGGGTTCGTGCCGATCGAACGACGCGCCGACCCGATCGCCCAGTCTCGCGATGGCTGTCGCACACCCATGCCCTGGGAGCCGGGAAAGAACTTCGGCTTCTCGACCGCCGACCGCACCTGGTTGCCCGATGGAGGCCGCGACGACACCGACACTGCCAGCTGGCAGCGGTCACAACCGGATTCCTGGTTCCACCGGTATCGGGCCCTCGTCGAGGTTCGCAAGACCGAGCCCGGCCTCGCATCGAGTGACTTCCGCTGGATCGACGACCTGGACCCCGATGTCGTCGCGTACCAGCGGGGCGACATCGTCGTCGTCGCCAATCTCGGTCCCGAGCCCTTCCCCCTCGGCCGGATCGAACTCGGTCCGATGAGCGTGGACTTCGCCTCGCCGGGAACCCGGGCAGCAACCATGCTGTTCACCACCGACGCCACGGGTGGATCGACCTCGATCGATCCACCCGTTCTGGCTCCCGATTCCGCCACGATCTACCGGGTCGATCCGCTCAGCGCTTGACCTTCACGGTGGCCGGACGCAGCGGTTCCGGCCGAGATCGTGACCGAGTCGTCGTCATCCTCGGCCAGACCAGGAGCATTGGCCGGGGTCGAATCGACGTCGACCTGATCAGCAGCGACGACCTGGGCGGAGTTGGTGATGGTCCCGGTGCCGATGATCTCGGCTCGCAGCTCGAGCACTGCCGTCCCCGTGACACCACCAATCGTGCCGATGTTCCAGACACCGCTGATGTCGTCGTACGAGCCGTCGACCGAGAGCGTGGCCAGCCACAGCAGATCACCGCCATCGAGAATCTCGTCGACGAGGACGCCGGTCGCAGCATCGGGCCCGACATTGTCGACGGTGACCCGGTAGTCGACGGTCTGCCCCTGCAGATACGGACCGGCGGTCAGGATCTCCTTGTCGAGTTCGAGATCGATCTGGTGGATGCGTCCCGCTGCGGTGTCGGGGCTCGCCCCGTAGGAGCCGTCGAGGTTCGAACTGGCGCCGGAGGCGTCGTCACCGGTGGCGGTGGCCGTGTTGACGTGGTCGGTCGACGAACCGACCCCGGGGTCGGCGAGCACGGCGGCGCTGGGCGTTGCCGTATAGCGGATCTCGAACGATGCGCCGGCTGCGGTGTCGGTCACGTCGGACCAGTCCAACGTGACCCCGGCTGCCAGCGACCCTCCCAGGACCGGATCGACCAAGGCAACGCATGCCGGGGTACAGAGCTGTGCCGATCCGGCGTCGTAGTTCCAGTTCACCGGAAGGGTGTCACTGACGTCGACATCGAAGGCGCCGGCGATCGACGCGGAGTTCGTCACAGCGATCCTCCACCCGAAGGACGAGCCGATGAACGCTTCGGCGAACTCGGCCCC
>CALACD010000084.1 GCA_937890445.1 uncultured Acidimicrobiia bacterium
CCCAAGCGATTGTGGGGAAGCATGCCCGTGATGGATTTTCGCACGGTGTCGGCCGGCTTGCGATCGAGCGCGTCGCGATAGCTCAGGCTGGTCAGGCCGCCCGGATAACCGGAGTGCCGATGCACGAGCTTTGTCTCGGCCTTGTTCGACGTCAGCACGACCTTGTCGGCATTGACGATGATGACGTGGTCACCCATGTCCATGTGGGGCGCGAAGGTCGGCTTGTGCTTGCCGCGCAGGATGCGAGCCACCTCGGTGGCCATACGGCCGAGCGTCAGTCCGTCAGCGTCGACGACGAACCAGTCCCGTTCGATCTCAGATTTCTTCGGTGTATACGTTTTCACGCCACTCCTGCTCATTCGTTGGGTGCAGATGTTTGGTGCCCGCTCGGGCATTTGTTCCTGCAGATGGACGGCTGCGCCTCGTCCGCCGAGCGGACACAGAGCAACTCCCGATCATAGGTCCGCCGAAGGGCAGTTCAAACCGACCCCGTCGCGACGGCATCGGACCAGGGCTGCCCATAGCTCGTCTCGACCAGCACCAGTCCATGGGGAGGTGCCGGAGATTCAGCTCGATTCCTGTCGCGAGCTGCCAGTACCTCGCGAAGTTGACCGGCCGTTCGTTTGCCCCGCCCGACCGCCATATGAAAGCCGACGATGCTTCGAACCATCTGGTGGCAGAAGGCCGAGCCCAAGATCTCGAAGCGAAGAAGCCCGGGCCCGATCAGCCGCCACGAGGCCTCGTCGACGCGACGCACGAGCGACGGCTCGACGGTGGCGCCCTTTGGTCGTCGGCAGAACGACGAGAAGTCGTGCTCCCCGATCAAGGGGTCGCAGGCCAAGCGCATCACATCGAGTTCGAGGGGTTCGGGTACCCACCAGGAGGTGCGGGCCAGCAGCGGTTCCGGAACGGATCGATTGAGGATCAGGTACTGATAGCGACGGGAGGTGGCGGAGAATCGGGCCGAGAAATCGCTGTCGACCAACTCGACGTCCCGCACCACGATCTCGGGGCCGAGACCGATGTTCAGCAACTTCTGGAGCCGACCCGGCACGGCCAACTCGACGGGTAGGTCGAACGACACCACCTGGCCCGTGGCATGGACGCCAGCATCAGTCCGGCCGGACATGACGATGTCGGGCCGGTACCCGACATACGGTTCGAGCTTGGCCACCATTTCCCCAACTACGGTTCGCACCCCCGGATTCGGCGCCAGGCCGCGGAAGTCGGTGCCGTCGTAGGCAACGGTCATCCGCACCCTCTGCAAGGGACCCGGAGAGGATGGCTGGCCGAGCGTTCGTCCCACGGCGACAGCTTCCCATCCGGCAGAGGCAGAAGAGGATTCGTCGGTGTCGAAGAGCGTCAATTCATCCACGACGAGACCGGATTGGAGAGCCGGTTCGAGAACCGGTCGGACAGTTTCGGATCAGACGAGTTCGATACGGGCCATCGGGGCATTGTCGCCCTGTCGAGGACCGAGCTTCAGAATGCGGGTATAGCCACCGGGTCGCTCAGCGTAGCGAGGACCGACCTCGTCGAAGAGCTTGGTGGTCATCTCGACATCGCCCAGATACGACAGCACCTGACGATAGTTGTGGAGACCGCCCTTGCCGGCCTTGGTGATGATCCGCTCGGCAATCGGCCGAACGGCCTTGGCCTTGGCCTCGGTGGTCACGATGCCCTCCGCAGCCACCAACGAGGCAACGAGGTTGGCCATCATGAGTTTCTGATGCTGGGCCGAGCCGCCGAAGCGACGGGCCTGACGTGGACGTCCTTGCATGACTTCAGCTCCTGGATCCGCGCAGCGACAGCCCGCGCTCGTCAAGCTTGACGATGACTTCGTCCAGCGACTTCTGACCAAAGTTGGTGATGGCCAACAGGTCGTCTTCGGTCTTGGTCAGCAACTCCCCGACGCTGTTGACCTGGGCCCGCTTGAGACAGTTGCGGGGCCGTTCCGACAGATCCAGATCCTCGATAGGCAAATCAAGATCGGGCGAACCCGACGCTGCCGAAGGAGCTTCACCCATGGTCAGACCCTCGGGCTCCTCGGACATCTCCTCTACCAGTTGGATCAGCGACCGCAGTGTTGCTCCGGCCGAAGCCAGCGCATCCCGAGGATCGATGGCTCCGTCGGTCTCGACGTCGAGGATCAGCCGATCGTAGTTCGTCGACATCTCCACCCGGACCGGCTCGACCGAAACCGCAACCCGACGGATCGGGCTGAAGATGGCATCGATGGGAATCACGCCGATCGTCGAATTGTCGACCTGGCGATCCGAGCTCAACCATCCCCGTCCCCGCTCCACGGTGAGATCCACCGCGATGCGGCCCTTGCCGTCCAGCTTGGCGATGTGCACGTCACCGGTGAGAATCTCGACCTCGGAAGGACACGAAATATCGGCTGCCGTGACATCTCCGGGACCCCGGGCGTCCAGCCGGAGGGTGACCGGTTCGTCGGACTCGCAGGTAAGCACGATGTCCTTGATGTTCAAGATGATGTCGGTGACGTCTTCGATCACGCCGGGAAGCGTGTCGAACTCGTGCAGCGCGTCGTCGAACCGAACCGCGGTGATGGCGGCTCCGGGGACCGACGACAGCAGCGTTCGCCGCAGCGAATTGCCGATGGTGTACCCGAATCCTGGCTCGAGCGGGCCGATGGCGAACTTGCCGCGATGCGACTCACCATCGTCCACTTGCTCCACGGTGGGACGCTGAATGATCAGCATGAGGAAACCTTTCCGACGCCTGAGAGGGGTTACTTGCTGTACAGCTCGACGATGAGCTGCTCACGCAGCGGAACGTCGATCTGTTCACGAAGGGGTTCGCTGTAGATGGTCACCGAGAGGCCATCGGCTCCGCGATCGAGCCAGGCAGGCGGGGTGCGATCGAGAACGTCGCGATTCCACTGCAGAATCGGATTGTCCCGGCTCTTCTCCTTGACGGCGATCACCTCACCCTTGCGCACTCGATACGAAGGAATGTCCACTCGCTTGCCGTTGATGGTGATGTGCCCGTGGCTGACGAACTGACGGGCCTGGGCCCGGGTGGCGGCAAGGCCGGCCCGGTACAGCACGTTGTCGAGCCGCAGTTCGAGGAAGCGCAACATGTTCTCGCCGGTCACGCCGTCGCGGCGTGAAGCCTCGTCGTAGATCGTCCGGAACTGGCGTTCGGTCAGCCCGTAGGCAAAGCGCGCCTTCTGCTTCTCCTGGAGTTGGAAGAGGTACTCGGTGTTGTTGTTGCCGCGGCGACGGCTACGACCGTGTACTCCGGGAGGGTATGGCCGCTTCTCGAGCGCCGTTGCCTCGCCTCGGGTATCGAAGATGTTGGTTCCCAAGCGACGGGAGATGCGGGCCCGTGGACCGGTGTAGCGAGACATGAATTCAGACCCTTCGACGCTTTGGCGGGCGACAACCGTTGTGAGGAACCGGGGTGACATCCTTGATGCCGGTCACCTCGATGCCGGCGTTCTGGATCGACCGGATGGCGGTCTCGCGACCCGATCCTGGTCCCTTGACCTGGACATCGACCTTTCGCACGCCGTGCTCCATGGCTCGCCGTGCGGCAGCCTCAGCAGCCATCTGGGCCGCGAACGGAGTGCTCTTGCGGGAACCCTTGAAGCCGACGTTGCCGGCCGACGCCCACGACAACACGTTGCCGTCTTGATCGGTGATGGCCACGATCGTGTTGTTGAAACTCGATCGGATGTGGGCCACACCATAGGTGACATTCTTGCTGACCTTGCGACGTGGCCGACGGCCACCAGCTGTTGGCTTCGCCATTATTTCGCCTTCTTCTTGCCGGCAACGGTGCGTTTCGGACCCTTGCGGGTGCGGGCATTGGTCTGGGTTCGTTGACCTCGGACCGGCAGTCCCTTGCGGTGTCGGATGCCCTGGTGGCAGCCGATCTCCATCTTGCGTTTGATGTCCTGCGAGACCTCACGGCGCAGATCGCCCTCGGTCTTGACGCTGGCGTCGATCTCGGAGCGGATCACCTGGACCTCGGCGTCGGTCAGATCCTTGACCCGAGTCGTCGGGTTGATGTTGCTCGCCTCGAGCACCTGAAGTGCCGTGGTCCGGCCGATGCCGAAGATGTAGGTGAGCGAGATCCCGACCTGCTTGTCGCGCGGGATGTCGACGCCGGCTATACGAGCCATCTCAGCCCTGCCTCTGCTTGTGACGCGGATTGTCGCAGATGACCATCACGCGGCGGTTGCGGCGAATCACCTTGCACTTCTCGCACATGGGTTTGACACTTGGTCGGACCTTCATCGTCGTTCTTTCATCGAGGAGAACCTTCGGGACACACTGGGGATCGGACGCTCGGAAGCAGACATCTGGCTGCGCACCGGGCAATGGAAACCGACTACTACTTGTAGCGGTAGGTGATGCGACCCCGGGTGAGGTCGTAAGGAGTGAGTTCGACCTGCACTCGGTCACCGGGAAGGATGCGGATGTAATGGCGCCGCATCTTGCCCGAGATGTGTCCGAGAACGCTGTGGCCGTTCTCGAGTTCGACCCGGAACATGGCGTTCGGGAGCGACTCGGTGATGGTGCCTTCGAGCACGATCGCGTCTTCCTTGGACTTCGGCAGAACATTCCTCCTCGTAGAGCGGGACTGGTGAAAGAGATTTCGGTGGATCAAATCGGTGATGACGTTCCTGGAGAACCAGGCTAGTCAGACCGAGCGGCAGGCAGACGGGACACCGCTGCGCACTGCTTACGGGCTGGCCTCGGGCGTCCGTTGGACGGCCGCTACGAGACCGACTCACCATGCTAGGGCGCGCGACCCACGGCGCCAACCCCATTCCCTTTAGCACATCCCGGACACCTCCGAGATCATCACAATTCTTTCACACCTTGTCACCGTTTCGGTCTCGATCCTTTCCTACCGTTGAGTGGGATGTCGAAGCAACAGCACGTTCTGGTGGTCGAAGATGAGCAGACCATCGCGGATGCCATCGCATCACGGCTCGTCAGCGAGGGCTTCCTGGTGACCTCCGTCGGCGATGGCCTCGAGGCAGTACGGCGGTGCGGCGAGTTGCTTCCGGATCTGGTCGTCCTCGACATCAATCTTCCCAGCCTCAACGGCCTGGAGGTCTGTCGTCAGATTCAAGCGACTCGGCGAGTGCCCGTTGTGATGCTCACCGCCCGAGACCATGAATCCGACATGCTGGTGGGCCTGGGCATCGGGGCCGACGACTATCTGACCAAGCCCTTCTCCCCACGGGAACTCGTGGCCCGGATTCGCGCCGTGCTGCGGCGGACGGTCGAGCTGCCGGCCCCTCAACTCGAGCGCGGATCCCTGACGATCGATCCCATTGCTCGACTCGTGACCTTCGACGGGCACCATGTTCACCTGACTCCTACCGAGTTCGACCTGCTCCTGACCCTGGCTGAACTCGGCGGTGCTGTGCTCAGTCGCGAGCAGCTCCTTTCCAAGGTCTGGGGCTACCGAGATGGCTCGGGTGCACGCACCGTCGACAGCCATGTCCGTTCTCTCCGACGGAAACTCGATGACGACGTGATCCGCACCGTCCATGGCATCGGCTACGGCTTCGGTTCGGCCCTGAGGACCGCAGATGGCGGCGCCGAGCCCCGCCCTGTCTCTGATCCCGCCGCGGGCAACGACATCGCCTCAGACGGGGTGAACCCGTGACCAGACGAGGGCAGCTCACTCGGCCCCGACCGCTCGAGCCGGTCCGTTCGATCAAGTTGAAATGGTCCATCGTGATCGTTGCTGCGGTTGCGGTGACTGCGTTGATGACCCAGATCGGGCTGCACCTGGGATGGCCGGTCTGGCTTCGCCCGATCATCGCCGGCGCGTTGGCCCTGTTGATGGTGCAGTTCCTCGCCCATGGCACCACCTTCCCTCTCCGGCAGATGTCGCGAGCTGCCGAGGCAATGTCGCGCGGTGACTACAGCAGACGAGTCGACGAGACCGGGAACGACGAAGTCGGCCAGCTCGCCCGGACCTTCAACAAGATGGCGGGGCAATTGGCGGAGGTAGATCGGACCCAGAAGGAGTTCATCGCCAACGCCAGCCACGAACTCCGAACCCCGGTGGCAGCACTTCGCAGCACGTTGGAGAATCTCATCGACGGCGTTGGCCAACCCGATCAGCATACGCTCGGGCTCATGCTGGCCCAGGCGGAGCATCTCAGCCGACTGGTCGCTCAGCTGCTGGATCTGTCTCGACTCGAGGCATCCTCGGACACCCTCGACAATGAGCGGATCGACGTCGGTGATCTACTCCATTCCCTGGTCGCCGAAGCCCGGCTCAGTCACCCCGCTGCACTACTCGAGGTCAAGGCCCCGCTCGGGCTTCGGATCATGGGTGACGAGCAACGTCTGCGTCACGTCTTCACCAACGTCATCGGCAATGCCATCCGGTTCTCGCCGCTGGGCACTCCGGTCACCATCGTGGCCAGCCGCCAGGGCTCGGGCCGATCGAAGACCGCTCGGGTGGCGATCCGTGACGAGGGGCCCGGTATCGCCGAGGCCGATCGCTCCCGGGTCTTCGAGCGATTCTGGCAGGTCGACGGCTCTACACGAACCGGCGGCGGCGGTGCCGGGCTCGGTCTGGCCATCAGCCAACGAATCGTCGAACAACATCTAGGGGAAATAGAGATCTTCGACAACCAGCCGAACTCCAGCGGTTCGCCGGGAGCCTGCGTCGTCGTCACCCTGCCCGAGGCAGACAGCCTCCCCTGAACGAGAACAGACAGCCTCCCCTGAACGAGAACAGCGTCCACTAAGCCAGACTGGTGGCGACTGCTCCGATGAGACGATCCGTGATCTCCGCTTCGGCACCGAGCCCGTTGACGGTCACGAGCATCCCTCGTGCATCGAACCAGTCGAGCACCGGCCGCGTCTCCGCTTCGTACAGTTCGAGGCGCCGAGCGATCCCTTCGTCGGTGTCGTCGTCGCGGCCTCGGGCTTTCATCCGGGCCGTGACCTCCTCGAGTGGCACCTCGAGGTCGATGACGGCATGGATCTCGTCTCGCCCCAGTATCTGCACCAACGCCTCGGCCTGCGTCGTCGTGCGGGGGTAGCCGTCCAACACGAATCCACTGGCTTTGATGTCATCCTTGTCCAGGCGCTCCCGGACGATGCCGTTGATGATGTCATCGCTGACGAGATTGCCCGCGTCCATCACGGCTTTGGCCTTGAGGCCCATCTCGGTGCCCTCCTCGACCGCCGAGCGCAGCATGTCTCCCGTGGATATGTGAACGACTCCGAACTCCTCGACCAGCTTCACACACTGCGTACCCTTGCCGGCACCCTGGCGTCCGAAGATCACCAGACGGATCGGTTTTGTCATGCGTCCTCCTCGGCCACGCTGCAGCGAAGACCGCCCAAGCTGACAGACAGCGTCGCCGCTGTCCAGCTCCAGGGCAATTCGACTGGTCTGTTCTCGATGACCTGCACCTACTTGAGAAAGCCCTCGTAGTTACGACTCATCAACTGGCTGTTGATCTGTTTCATGATCTCGAGCGAAACACCCGCCGCGATCAGAATCGACACACCGGAGAAACCGAAGCCGGTTCCGCCTCCGAGCGACCGTGCCAGTGCAGCCGACGGGATGAGCGCTACGACCGCCAGGAACACCGCACCAGGCAACGTGATGCGGTTCAGGATCTTGGCCAGATGCTTCTCGGTCTGGGGACCGGGACGAATTCCAGGCACGAATCCACCCGACTTGCGAAGCTCGTCGGCACGGCGGACCGGGTCGAAGGCGATCGAGTTGTAGAAGTACGCGAAACCCACGATGAGCAGACCGAACACCAGGATGTACCCCAGGTTGTCCGGGCTGAACAGGTTGTCGTTCAGGAACGTTCGCACGGTCTGACCCCAACCGTCGGCGGGCAGGACATTGGCGATGAGCGTCGGAAGTTGCAGGAGTGAGGACGCGAAGATCACCGGGATCACACCTGCTTGATTCACCTTGAGCGGGATGTAGGTGTTGTTTCCCCCGTACTGACGACGTCCCACCATTCGCTTGGCGAAATTGACCGGTATACGGCGCTGTCCCTGCTCCACGAACACGATTCCAGCGATCAGGAAGACCAACAACACCAACGCGATGATGACGGCGAACCAGCCTCGCAAGGAATGGATCTGGATGATCAGCCCAGGCAGGCCGCTGACGACCGAAGCGAAGATCAACAGGGACATGCCGTTGCCGATGCCCTTCTGGTCGACGAGTTCTCCGAGCCACATGAGCAGCGCGGTACCGGCTGTCATACAGATGACGGCCAGGACCACCTTGAGCGCCCATTGGGGTTGGGACTCGGGGAACAGAGCGACGTCGACACCGAAGAACCCCTCGGGGTTGCGGCTGATCAGGAAGATGATGCCGGTGCTCTGCACCAAGGCCAGCACAATGGCCACGTAGCGCGTCCACTGGTTGATCTTTCGTTGACCAACCGCTCCCTGTGCCTGCCATTCCTCCAGTTTTGGTATGGCAACCGTCAGGATCTGGATGATGATCGATGACGTGATGTAGGGGAGGATGCCCAGGGCAAACAGCGACAGGTTGCCGATACCACCGCCGGAGAACAGGTTGAGGTACCCGAAGATCCCGCCTTCGGAAGCAGCCTGATCCTCGCGGAGGGACTGGAGCGCATCCAGGCTTACGCCAGGTGCCGGGATCTGCACGCCGATCCGATACACGACCACGATGAACAGCGTGAACAGAATCTTGTTGCGTAGTTCCGGGGTGCTCAGAACGTTCTTGAGAGTCTTCAACGGATTGCTCCTCCAACGGAGACGTAAGACGCCAACCTAGCCCGTTCCGACACAGGTCGAGGGCAGGTTGGCGCAAACGATCTGGCCGACCCATGACCCGACGACGTCGACGGGTCACGCATGGGTTCGGTCAGCGGTTCATGTGTTGATTGCCCGACGATGCCGGACGCACCGAGAACGGAAGCGGCAGTTTCTCGGTCGTCCCACCAGCAGCGGTGATCGCGGTCTCGGCCGACTTCGAATAGGCATGCACCTTGACCGTCACGGCACTGGTGATCTCTCCCCGACCGAGGACCTTGACCAAGGCGCCCTTACCGATGAGGCTTCGCTCGAAGAGAATCTCCGGGGTGATCTCGGTGACACCAGCAGCGGCCAGTTCGGCGATCGTGTCGAGGTTGATGGCTTGGTACTCGACCCGGAAAGGGTTGGCGAAGCCACGCAGCTTGGGAAGACGCTGCTGCAGGGGGAGCTGTCCACCCTCGAAGCCGACCCGGACGTTGTTTCGGGCCCGTTGGCCCTTCGAGCCCCGACCGGCGGTCTTGCCGCCCTTGCCACCGATGCCTCGGCCAACGCGCTTTGCTCGCTTGTGTGCGCCCTCGTTGGGCTTCAGATCGTGGACCTTCACGATTCGTCTCCGTGCTCGGTAACGGTGATCAGGTGCGGCACCCGGGCGATCATGCCCCGGATCTCCGGCCGATCAGGAAGAGTGTTGCTTCGCCCAATACGGCCCAGACCGAGGGCTCGCAGAGTTCCACGTTGCTTTGGCTTGCCGCCGATGGCGGAGCGGATCTGGGTAACGGTGAGTTCGGCCATCAGGAAGACACCTCGCTGCTCACGCCACGCTGGCTCTCGTTGTAGGCATCGAGCAATCCCTTGGGCGTGAACTCCGAGGCGTCGAGGCCCCGCAGTCGAGCCACATCATCGGGACGACGCAGACTCTGGAGTGCGTTGATCGTGGCCCGTGCCACGTTGATCTGGTTGGCCGACCCGAGGGACTTGCAGAGCACGTCACGGATGCCGGCTTCTTCGAGGATGGCGCGTGCAGCGCCACCGGCGATGACGCCGGTACCGGGCGCAGCCGGCTTGAGAAGGACGCGCCCGGCTCCCTGTGTGCCGATGATGGGATGAGTGATGGTTCCGCCGGCCATGGGCACCGAGAACATCAACTTGCGAGCTTCCTCGGTTCCCTTCTGGATGGCGAGAGGGACTTCTTTCGCCTTGCCGTAGCCGAGCCCTACGCGACCGTTGCCGTCGCCCAGCACGACCAGAGCCGTGAAGGCGAAGCGGCGGCCGCCCTTGACGACCTTGGCTACCCGGTTGATGGCGATGACGCGGGATTCCCGGCCGTCTCCACGATCGTTTCGATCATTTCGCTCGTTTGCCATGTCTCTCCCTAGAACTCAAGTCCGGCTTCCCGAGCAGCGTCGGCAAGCGCCGCCACTCGGCCGTGATAACGATTTCCGCCACGATCGAACACGACAGTGGAAACTCCCGCCGCCTTCGACCGCTCGGCGATCAGCTTGCCCACTTCGGATGCGGCACCCTTGGCTCCGGTCGATCCTGCCTCGCGCAGCTCGGGTTCGTACGTGGACGCAGCGGCCAAGGTCACGCCAGCAACGTCGTCGATCAACTGCACACTGATGTGTCGATTCGATCGGAAAACGGCGAGACGGGGACGCTGTGCGGTACCGGAGACCTTTTTGCGAACGCGACGTTGACGACGCTGACGGGCAGCATGCTTTGCCAGACTCATCACTTACCTGCCTTTCCGGCCTTGCGAAGAACCTTCTCGCCCGCATAGCGAACACCCTTGCCCTTGTAGGGCTCGGGCTTGCGATACGCGCGGATCACCGCAGCAACCTGACCAACCATCTGCTTGTCGATGCCGATCACGCCGATCTTCGTGGGCTCGGGAACGTCGAACGTGATGCCGTCCGGAGCCTGCACCTCGACCGGGTGACTGAAGCCAAGCGCCAGTTCGAGCGTGGTCGGGGTTTTGGCGTTCGCGCGGTAGCCGACCCCGACGATCTCGAGGTCCTTGCGGAACCCTTCGCTCACGCCGACCACCATGTTGTTCACCAATGAACGGCTGAGACCGTGGAGTGCCTTGGTCGGACGATCATCGTTCTCTCGTTCAACGGTCAGCACACCGTCTGCAATGCTCATGGAGATGCCCGCCGGCAGCGTGTGTTCCAACGAGCCCTTCGAGCCCTTGACCGTGACCACCGCGCCGGAGGTCGTGACCTCGACGCCGGCCGGAACGGGGATGGGGGATTTACCAATTCGAGACATGGCGACCTACCAGACGTAGCAGAGAACTTCGCCGCCGACCTTGGCCTTGCGGGCCTCGCGATCGGTGACCAGTCCCTTGCTGGTGGAGAGCACGGCGACACCGAGACCACCGAGCACCCGAGGGATGTCCGAAGTCTTGGAGTACACGCGGAGACCGGGCTTGGAAACCCGCTTGATTCCGCTGATCACGCGTTCGCGCTCGGGCGAATACTTCATGTTGATGGTGAGGGTGCGACCGACACCGGATTCGTTGTCGACGGCCTGGAACTCACCGATGTAGCCCTCCTTGTGGAGCACCACGGCAAGGGCTTCCTTCAGCTTGGAGCTGGGCATGCTCACCTCGTCGTGCATCGCGATGTTGGCGTTGCGGATACGAGTGAGCATGTCGGCGATGGGATCTGTCATGGACATGTGTCTGCTACCTCCTCACCAGCTCGCTTTGGTCACACCGGGGATCTCGCCCGCGTGTGCCATTTCCCGAAGACAGATCCGACACAGACCGAAACGGCGATAGACCGCCTTCGGTCGTCCACAGACCTTGCACCGGCTGTAGGCCCGAACCTTGTACTTGGGCTTCTTCTGCTGTTTGTTGATTAGAGCTTTTTTCGCCATTACTGGGCCTGACCATCTCGTCGGAAGGGGAAACCGAAGGCATCGAGGAGCGCTCGACCTTCTTCATTGGTCGTCGCAGAGGTGACGATGGTGATGTCCATCCCTCGGGCGACGTCCACGGTGTCGTAGTTGATCTCCGGGAACATCAGCTGCTCGGTGAGACCGAAGGTGTAGTTGCCACGACCGTCGAACGACCGCGGACTGAGTCCGCGGAAGTCGCGAATACGAGGAATGGCCAGGGTGATCAACCGGTCGAAGAACTCCCACATTCGGTCGTTGCGAAGTGTGACCTTGGCGCCGATGGCGTTGCCTTCGCGCAGTTTGAACGAGGCGATCGACTTCTTTGCGATGGTCACGACCGGCTTCTGTCCAGTGATGGTGGCCAGATCGTTGGAGGCGCTCTCGAGTGCCTTGTTGTTGGTAAGCGCTTCACCGACACCCATGTTGATGACGATCTTCTGGAGTCTCGGCACCATCATGATGTTGGGCAGTTCGAGATCGGCCTTCAGTTGGTCTCGGATCTCGGCGTTGTACTTGGCCTTGAGACGGGGTGCCGCCATATCGGTACTCATGCCGAGGCCTCCGTAATCTGCTCGCCGGTCCGCTTGCAGATGCGCACCTTCTTGCCGTCGTCGAGAATCTTGTAACCGACCTTGGTCGGCTTGCCGTCCTTGGGGCTGAGCACGGCCACATTGGAAGCGTCCATGGGCATCTCCTTGTCGAGGATGCCTCCGGGATCGTCGGCCGAGGTCGGCTTGGTGTGCCGCTTGGCGATGTTGTAACCCTCGACAGTCACCTTGCCCGTGGCCGGGAAGGCACCCGAGATGACGCTTTCGCGCCCCCGGTCCTTTCCGGCCAAGATGCGAACACGATCACCCTTACGTACCTTCATCTAGAGCACCTCCGGCGCCAGCGAGACGATTCGCATGAAGCGCTTGTCCCGAAGCTCTCGGCCGACCGGGCCGAAGATTCGAGTACCGCGTGGCTGCTGTTGATCGTTGATGAGAACGGCTGCGTTCTCGTCGAAACGGATGTAGCTGCCGTCGGGTCGACGACGTTCCTTCTTGGTCCGAACGACGACACATTTCACGACATCGCCCTTCTTGACGGCGGCACCGGGAATGGCGTCCTTGACCGTGGCGACGAAGATGTCACCAATACCGGCGTAGCGCCGTTTGGACCCACCAAGAACCTTGATGCAAAGAACCTCGCGGGCGCCGCTGTTGTCGGCGACTCGAAGTCGGGTTTCCTGCTGGATCATCGTGCTCGCTCCAGGATCTCGGCCAGGCGCCAGCGCTTCGTCTTCGACATCGGACGTGTCTCCACGATGCGCACCTTGTCGCCTTCGCGCAAGGTGTTCTCCTCGTCGTGTACGACATAGCTGCTCTTGTGCTGGACCGTCTTGTTGTACTGCGGGTGGCTCGAACGACGGACCACGTCGACCACGACGGTCTTGTCCATCTTGTTCGAGCGAACCACACCTTCACGGACCTTGCGGCGAGGGCGTGGTTGGGTTTCGTTCGTTTCGTCTGCCATCAGGACTCCTGCTTCACGAGCTGTCGGGCCCGCTGCTCGGTACGGATCCGAGCGACGTTCTTCTTGACCTGGCGGATCCGGGCGTTGTTCTCGAGTTGGCCGGTGGCCAACTGGAAACGGAGATTGAACAGCTCTCGCTTGGCCTCGGCCAACGACTCGGTCAACTCGGCGTCGGATTGTTTGGGAATGGGATCAGCCATCGAAGCCATCCTCTCGCGTGATGATGCGTGCCTTGACCGGCAACTTCTGAATGGCGCGATCCATGGCGGCCCGGGCCGTTGCTTCCTCGGGATAGGAGAGTTCGAAAATGACTCGACCGGGCTTGACGACGGCCACCCAACGCTCCACGTTGCCCTTGCCCGAACCCATCCGGGTCTCCGCCGGCTTCTCGGTGACGGGCTTGTCCGGGAACACGTTGATCCAGACCTTGCCGCCACGACGGATGTGTCGAGTCATAGCAACTCGAGCAGCCTCGATCTGGCGGGCCGTGAGCCATCCGGGCTCGAGCACCTGAATGCCGTACTCGCCGAAACTCACGCTCGTCGCGCCTTTGGCCTGACCGGTGCGGCGACCCCGATGTTGCTTGCGGTGCTTGACCTTCTTGGGCATCAACATCTAGTCACCATCCTCAGGTCGAAACTTGTCGTCGCCGCTCTTGGGCCGCAGGCTGGCCTCGATGGCCTCTTCCTCGGCCAGCAGACGCTCGAACTCGGGATCGGCCTCTTTGACGAGCGGAGCGGGTTCTTCCGTTGTCTCGACCTCGTCTGGTCGCACTGCTGCCCGGCGACGAGCCGACGACACGACCTTCGGTGGCGGCTCGCTACCGGCAGCCTCACCGACGGCCATCGCCGCCTCACGGCTGGCCTTGTCGACCGATGCCTTGTAGGGCAGGACGTCACCCTTGTAGAGCCATACCTTCACCCCGATGCGCCCGGCGGTCGTGTGGGCCTCGCGCAATCCGTAGTCGATATCAGCCCGAAGCGTGTGCAGGGGCACACGCCCCTCCCGATACCACTCGGTGCGGCTCATCTCGGCGCCACCGAGACGACCCGCCGACTGGATCTTGATACCGAGAGCACCGGCCTTCATCGCGTTCTGCATGGCCCTCTTCATGGCCCGTCGGAACGCCATACGACCTGCCAACTGGTCGGCGACTCCCTGCGCAATCAGGGCAGCGTCCAACTCAGGCTGTTTGATCTCGATGATGTTGAGCTTGACTCGCGGGTTGTTGGTGATCTTCGTCAATCCCTGGCGCAGACGATCAGCCTCGGATCCCTTGCGTCCGATGACGATGCCGGGCCGGGCTGTATGGACGTCGATCTGGAGTTTGTCGCTCGTTCGCTCGACCTCGATACGAGAGATCGCTGCGTTCGGCAGTTGCTCCATGAGATACCGCCGGACCTGATGGTCCTCGAGCAGATACTGGCGATAGTCGGCACGATCGGCGATCCAGCGCGACTTCCAGTCGGTGGTGATGCCCAGTCGAAAGCCGTACGGGTGGATTTTCTGACCCATCAGGCATCAGCTCCAGAATCATCGGTCTCGTCGTTGTTGGTTTCTTCGGTTGTGGCTTCGTCGGACGCGGTCGGCTCGACGACGACTTCGTCGGCAGCGGCTTCTTCCACGTCCACGACCTCGTCGGTCGCGGCTTCATCGACAGCCTCGCCCTCATCGGTCACGGCTTCGTCCACAGCTGTGGTTTCGACTGCTGTGGTTTCGACTGCTGTGGTTTCGACAGCGGTGGTTTCGACTGCTGTGGTTTCTGCTCCCGCTACCTCGTCGAGGCCGGCCTTCTCGTCCGCTACGTCGGCCACGGTCGCGTCCTCGTCGTTGCTTTGCTCGCCGGCCGACTCGCCCCGGCTCTTGGCCACTCGGGCGGCGCGGGAAGCACCAGCAGTTTGCCCCTGGCCTCGGCGCTCGGCTCGGTTGCGCATGTGGTCGAGTTTTTCGTCCGACAACCGGCTGACGATGACCGTGATGTGGCACGTCTGCTTGTGGATACGACCTGCACGCCCTCGGGCACGGGGTCGAAATCGCTTCAGCGTCGGCCCCTCGTCGGCGTAGCACGCCGAGACGTACAACTCCTCGGCCGGTATCTCGTCGTTGTGGGCAGCATTGGCGACAGCCGAGCGAAGCACCTTCTGAATTTCCTTGGCCGCCAGACGTTCGCTGAAAGCCAAAATTTCGCTGGCTTCCACCACGTGCTTGTCCCGAATGAGGTCCAACACCACCCGGGCCTTGGAGGCGGACATGCGAAGGTAACGCACCTGGGCCCGGGTGCCGGGCCGTTCGTTGGTCTTGGTTCCGGTCATCGACGGCCCGACTTCTCTTGGCCGGCGTGATATCGGAAGGTGCGAGTGGGCGAGAACTCGCCCAGCTTGTGACCCACCATCGACTCGGTGATGTAGACGGGCACGTGCTTGCGGCCGTCGTGGACGGCAATGGTGTGGCCGACCATGTCGGGAATGATGGTGGACCGACGTGACCAGGTCTTGATCACTCGCTTTTCGTTCTTGTCGTTGAGTTCGTCGACCTTCTTCAGAAGATGATCGTCGACGAAGGGTCCCTTTTTCAGGCTGCGCGGCATGGCTTACCTCCGTCCGCCACGTGTCCGCCTACGGCGGATGATCTGGTCATCGGACTTCTTGCCCTTCTTGCGGGTTCTACCCTCGGGTTGGCCCCATGGCGACACCGGATGGCGACCGCCGGAGGTCTTGCCTTCACCACCACCGTGGGGGTGATCGACTGGGTTCATGGCGACGCCACGGGTCTGGGGACGCTTGCCTTGCCAACGGCTTCGGCCGGCCTTGCCCACCTTGATCAATTCGAACTCGGCGTTGCCGACCTCACCGATCGTGGCCACGCAATCGATCGAAACCCGACGCATCTCGGTGCTGGGCAGACGCAATGTTGCCGTGCTGCCCTCTTTGGCTACCAGCTGCACGCTGGTTCCTGCCGAGCGGGCCATCTTGGCGCCACCCCCGACCTTGAGTTCGACGGCGTGAATCACCGTACCAACGGGGATGAACCGCATCGGCAGTGCGTTGCCCGGACGGATGTCGGCGTTGGGTCCGGACTCCACGACACTTCCGACCGTGAGGTCACGTGGTGCCAGGATGTAGCGCTTCTCGCCGTCACGGTAGTGGAGCAAGGCGATACGGCAGTTCCGGTTCGGGTCGTACTCGATCGAGGCGACTGTGGCCGGAATGCCATCCTTGTTGCGACGGAAGTCGATGATCCGATAGCGGCGTTTGTGGCCCCCACCGCGATGACGGGAGGTCTTGCGACCGTAGTTGTTCCGTCCACCGGTGCTCGATTGCTTGGCCAGCAAAGATTTCTCTGGGGTCGACGTCGTCAGCTCGGAGAAATCCGAGGTCGTCTGGAAGCGACGTCCCGGACTGGTTGGTTTGCGTTTGCGAATAGCCATGAGTTCTCTGTTTCCCCTGCGATCAGCTCGTGTAGAGCTCGATCTCGCCCTCAGAGAGGGTGACCACTGCTCGCTTGGTGTCGGACCGCTTGTTCCACTGGCCAGAGCGTCGATTTCGGACGCGCTTGCCCTTGCGATTCATCGTGTTGACCCGCGAGACCTTGACATCGGCGAAGATCGCCTCGATGGCTGCCTTGATCTCGGGCTTGGATGACCCAGGAGCGACCACAAAGGTATAGCTGTTGGTCGCTTCGACCTGGGTGTAGGTCTTCTCCGACACCACGGGTCGGATGATGATGTCGTGCGGGTCTTTCATGACTCACTTCCCGTGTCGGCCGGCGTGCCGGGCAGTTGTGACTGCTCGAAGACGACGAAGTCGCTGACGAGCACGTCATAGGTGTTCAACTGATCACCGGCCAGGAGGTGCACCTCGGGCAGATTGCGCAGGCTCTTCCATGCCGTCTCGCTGTCGCGGGACAGAACGACGAGCGCCTTGCCCTCGACTCCGAGGTCGGCCAGAGCCGCCTTGGCCGCCTTGGTGCTCGGAGCGTCGAGGCCCCAGTCGGCGACCACCATGACGCGCCCCTCGGCGGCACGGTCGGAGAGCGCAGACCGAAGAGCCAGTTGAATCATCTTCTTGTTGGTCCGCTGGGCATAGCTGCGGGGTTTCGGACCGTGGGCGATGCCGCCACCAACCCAGATGGGCGACCGGCTTGAACCAGCGCGGGCCCGCCCAGTCCCCTTCTGCTTCCAGGGCTTGGCTCCGCCACCGCTGACCTCGGCCCGTGTCTTGGTGCTGTGCGTTCCCGATCGGCGAGCCGCCAACTGGGCCGTCACGACCTGGTGCATCACACCGACATTGGGCTCGATCCCGAACGTGTACGGGTCGAGTTCGACGATCACTTTCTCTACTGCCATCAGGCGCTCGCTTTCACGGCGTTCTGCAGAATGACCGTCCCGCCCTTTGGTCCGGGCACTGCGCCCTTGACCATGATGAGGTTCTGTTCTGCATCCGACTGAACGATCTTGAGGTTCTGGGTCGTCGTCCGTTCGTTACCCATGTGTCCGGCCATCCGCTGGCCCTTGAACACTCTCGAAGGAGTGGCACACTGGCCAATCGAGCCGGGCATTCGATGAACCAGGTGGGCCCCGTGCGTGGCCCGCTGACCCGCAAAGTTGTGTCGCTTCATGACACCGGCGAAACCCTTGCCCTTGCTCGTTCCAACGGCGTCAACGAGATCACCGGCTGCGAACAGGTCAGCAGTCAGCTCCTGTCCAACGCTGTAGGAACTGACATCGTCCAGTCGCAACTCGACGAGCTCGGTACCCGGGGCGACACCGTACTTCGCAAAGTGTCCGGCCTCGGGTCGAGTCAGCTTGCCTGCGTCTCGATTCCCGGTTGTCACCTGGATGGCCGAATAGCCATCGGTCTCCGGCGACTTGATCTGCACCACGCGGCAAGGCGTGATCTTGACCACGGTGACGGGGACGATGTTGTTGTCCTCATCCCAAATCTGCGTCATGCCGACTTTCTCGCCGACAATCGCCTTCACTGTCATGATCTCTACTTCCGTCAGCGGGCGGAACGCACTCCCCCACGCCAGACCCGAAGGCTGGAGCGAGGCCCGATTCATGATGAATCTTCGTGAGAACGTTACGCCGTTCACGTCAACGCTCCGAAAGGCGGAGCCTGACGGAGCGTGTTCTGGGTTGTGCCGAGCGGTTCCCGTACCGATGAGGTCTGGGCCTACGCGGACGTCGATTGGGTGGGCGGACCGATTGGGCCACGCACCGGCCTGAGGAGAGTACCTGCTGTCGGTCCTGCTTCCACCCGGCATCAGAGCGAGTTTCTGTCGGCCAGTCGACCGTCACGATGTCAGGCGATGCGAACTGCACGCAGGAGCGAGAAAGTGGCGCTTCGGATCTGAGGGGGGTCGGGTTGCTTCGGTGAGGTGATGGGGATCCGT